>JANYDH010000176.1 GCA_025359865.1 Actinomycetes bacterium
CTCGGCTGCCGATCCCTGGCCAGTCGACCGTGCCCGTCGTCGGCATGTCGAGTCCGGCGATCAAGTGCATGAGGGTCGTTTTGCCCGAGCCTGACGGCCCTGTGAGCGCGATCTGGTCACCGGCGTCGATGTCGCAGGTGATCCCGTGGACTGCGACCACGGCACTCGAGCCGTGACCGAACGTGCGTGCCACGTCTCGAACTCGAACAATCGTCTTGTCGGGCATCACACGACCTTCCCGTCGTACAGGCTGATCTCGCGGTCCGCGGCGGCGGCGACATCGGCGTTGTGGGTGACGATCAGCACGGCCGCGCCCTCGTCGGCGTGTTTGCGGAGGAGGTCCATGATCCGCTGTGCAGTGACCTCGTCCAGTTCGCCCGTTGGCTCGTCGGCGAGGATCAGTGCGGGATTGTTGGCGAGCGCGACGGCGAGTCCGGCTCGTGCTGCTTCGCCGCCCGACAACGACGACGGCGTCGCCGAGGCGCGTTCCGCTAGCCCGACTTCCTCGAGCAGGCTGGCGATCCGTGCGCGATCGACATGCCCTGCGAGGCGTTGCGCGATCACCAGGTTCTGCTCGACACTGAGGTGGTCGAGCAGGTTCCCTGACTGGAACAACATGCCGAGGTGCTGTGCACGCAGCGCCGCACGGTCTATTTCAGGCTGTCGCGACATGCTCCGGCCGGCGACTCGGACTGTGCCGCCGTCTGGTTCGTCGAGGCCGGCGAGACAGGCGAGCAGGGTCGACTTGCCCGATCCGGAGGGCCCGGTGACAGCGACGATCTCGCCCGGGTAGAGCTTGAACGACACGCCGCGTAGAGCGAGCGTCTCGTCGTCGCCGGCATGGTTGAAGCGGTACAAGTCGACCGCTTCGAGGATGGGGTTCGTCCGGTCGCTCGTCCGGACGGGGGCGGTGCTCATCCGTTCCACGTCAGCGAATCGCTGACGACCTTCCACGGGTCGACGTTGTCGGCGCCTTTGGCCCCGGACAGGGTCAACACGACGGTGGTGCCGCGGTGGTTGAACACATAGCGCTCGACAGCGAGTAACGCCTTCTTCCCGGTCACCGGGTTCGGGGCACTGCCGATCTCGTACGTCGCGAGTACGCCCTCACCGGCCTTGCGGGTGACCGGCTGGACATCGACGAGATGGAACGTCGGGTCCGATGACACGTCGGTGAGCCCGTTGGCCTTGACGTCGTCAACAGCGGCGACTGCGGTGGAGGCCGTCGACGAGGTCGTCACTGAGTTGTATTTGTCGGTGAACACGACGACGCCACCGGTCTCGGTCCGGGCCCAACCCTCGGGAACCGTCACAGAGTAGGTGCCGTCTGCGGACTGAAAGGCGACGAACACCTGGTTGTCGGGAATGTCGCCAGGCTCCACGACCTCAGGTGCATTCGGGTCAACGGCACCTCCACCGCTCGTTGCTGGGGGAGGAGCAGCAGCGGTGATGGGTGCCGTTGCCGGCGCTGACGGAGCGGGGGTCACCGTCGCGGATGTTGGCGTCGAGGTGATCGGTGTTGAAGGTGATGACGAGGTCGCAGCGCCGGAGGACGGAACTGTCACCGCCACCGTCGACGCTACGGCGATCGGAGACGTTGTCGGCGAGGTCGTCGCCGAGCTCCCGCAAGCCGTCGCGAGCAGGCCGAACGACAGCGCTCCCATTGCCAGACTGATTCGGTGAAGCATCATGCACTCCTTGCGATGGGTTGGTGTGGAACACGTTCAACGTAGGAACGGCCGCGCAAGCGAGCAGCCCGAGGTGCGCCAGCGGATGGATAGAACTCCGCCAGAAACCTCCTACGGGTCGCGGAGACGCTTACGGTGTGCGCATGCCAGGCGAACGAATCCTTCTCGTCGAGGACGACGAGCGCATCGGGTCCACGTTGCTGCGCGCCCTCGAGAGCACCGGATACGACGTCCGCTGGGAACGCAACGGCACCGAAGGAATCGCAGCAGCCGGCGACCACCGACCCGATCTCGTCCTCCTCGATCTCGGACTTCCCGACATCGACGGCCTCGACGTCTGTCGGGCAATCCGCCTCGCCGACGACTCTGTCGTCATCGTGATGCTCACCGCACGAGACGAGGAACTCGACATCGTCGTCGGGCTCGACGCAGGCGCCGTCGACTACATCACCAAACCGTTCAAGCTGGCCGAACTGCTTGCCCGGATCCGCGCCCAACTCCGTCGCGCAACACCGCCACGGGCCTCAACCGCAGACGCCACAGGCGACCTCATGATCGACACCGAAGCCCGCCGGGCATGGCTGAACGGAACCGTGATCGAGCTGCGCGCTAAGGAATTTGACCTCCTCGCTCGACTCCTCGCTGACGCCGGCAAGGTCGTCTCCCGAGAGACGCTCATGTCCGACGTCTGGGACGAGCACTGGTTCGGATCCACCAAGACACTCGACTTCCACATCGCTGCCCTCCGCAAGAAGATTGACACCGACGACCAGGCAAGTCGGATCTCCACCCTTCGCGGCGTCGGGTTTCGCTACGAGACGTCATGAGACGACGCATCCTCGTCGCGATCCTGTCGATCACCGGCGTCGCCGTTCTACTCTTCGGCATTCCGCTCGCCTTCATGGTCGATCGCCTCGTCGAGGAAGACGCCACGCTGCGCATCGAACGGCAGGCGGTGCTCGCAGCACGCGGGGTCCCGGCCGACTTCTCCACATCTGGTGATCCGATCGAGCTGCCCAGCGGAACCGACGGTGTGAGCTTGGCGTTCTACGACCGCAACGGAACGCTTGTCGCTGGCAACGGTCCGACCATTGCCGATGGGTCGGTGCGGCGCTCGCTCACCAATCAGATCGCAACGGCGGAGAACTCGGGGGCGATCATTGTCGCGGTCCCCGTCAATGCGAACGAAGCAGTGATCGGTGTCATCCGGGGACAGCAGTCGACATCGACCAGCGACGCCAGGACGTTTCGAATTGTCGCGTTGGTCGCGGGACTCGGGATCGCGACGATCGGGATCGGCGCGGCCATCGCATTCTTCGTGGCCGGGCGCCTCGCGCGCCCGGTGCGACGCCTCCGCGATGCCGCCGTCCAACTCGGCAACGGGG
>JANYDH010000003.1 GCA_025359865.1 Actinomycetes bacterium
GCCATGCGGCGTATGCGCCGCGGTGCTCTGTCTCGCTCGAGAACGCGTCCTCCTCGCCGAGCCAGCTCGATGGAATCTGCTGGACCACGCGCTCGATCACATCGGCGGTGAGGATCGCGCCGATGTTGCTGGAGCCTGGTAAGTCGACGCGACCTTGCCTCGGATGAGGGTCGTGTCGAGTTGTTGTTGCTGGCGCCTGGTAAGTCGACGCGACCTTGGCCGCGGACTTGGACTTGGTCTTGGCGTGGAGGCGGCGGACCGGTGCTCTGGCCGGAGGTCGGGCGGCTGGCCGAGAGATCATGTACCGGATTCGGGTTGAATGGCGAGATGAGCTTCACCGTTACTCCGCTCGCTGACGTTGCCGACGTGGTCGCCGCCGCCCGCCGCGCTTTCGATTCTGGCGTTACCAAACCCGCCACGTGGAGGGTCTCCACCCTGAAACGCCTGCGAAAGCTGGTCAAACAGCATGAGGATGCGCTGCTGCAGGCCCTCGCGAGCGACTTCGGTAAACCGCGGTTCGAGGCGTGGGTGACCGAGATTGGATTCGTGCTCGCCGACATCGACCATACGCTCGCTCACCTCGCCAACTGGATGGCACCGGAGAAGGTGGCTACGCCGGTTGCGTTCAAGCCCGGCACATCCACGGTGATCCATGAACCGGTCGGAGTCGTGGCCGTCATCGCACCGTGGAACTATCCGGTCCAACTGCTGCTCCTGCCGATGATCGCGGCAATCGCTGCCGGCAACGCGGTGGTCGGCAAGCCGAGTGAATTGGCACCGGCTGCGTCCGATGCGCTCGCTGCGTTGGTTGCCGACCTTGGCGATCCAGCGGTGTCATTGGTGCTCGGAGGTGTGGCCGAGACGACCGAACTGCTGGCTCAGCGGTTCGATCACATTCTCTACACCGGCAATGGACGTGTGGCCCGCATCGTCATGCGTGCCGCGGCCGAGAACCTGACCCCGGTCACCTTGGAACTGGGCGGCAAGAGCCCGGCCATCGTGAGCCGCAACGCCAACATCGATGTTGCTGCCCGCCGCATCGCCTGGGGCAAGTTCGTCAACGCTGGCCAGACCTGCATTGCGCCCGACTACGTGTTGGTGGAACGTCAGGTGCACGACCAGTTCGTCACCGCGCTCGGCAAGCAGATCACTGCGTTCTACGGTACCGATCCTTCCGCGAGCCCCGACCTCACTCGCATCGTCAACGATCCGCACTTCCACCGGCTCGAGAAACTGCTCCACAGCGGCACCATCGCCGTTGGCGGGGAGTCCAACGCCGACACGCGCTACATCGCACCCACGGTACTCACCGGTATTACTCGTGACGACGCAGTGATGGGCGAGGAGATCTTCGGCCCGATCCTGCCGGTCCTCGCTGTCGATTCACTCGAAGAAGCGGTGCGGTTCGTCAATGCCGATGACAAGCCGTTGGCGTTGTACAGCTTCAGCGAGAGTGACGACGACAACGAGATGGTGTTGTCAGGTGCCACCAGCGGAGGTGCCTGTGTGAACGGCACGCTGCTTCACATCAGCAATCCGAACCTGCCCTTTGGTGGCGTCGGCGAGAGCGGCATGGGCGCGTACCACGGCCAGTTCGGATTCGAGACGTTCAGTCACCGCCGAGGCGTGCACGTGCGTAGCACCAAGATCGACCCCGCGATGATGTATCCGCCCTACACGAAGCGCAAGGAGACCTTGGTCCGCAAGGCGATGACCCTGCCTGATCCGCGCGACGTGTGGACGAAACTGCGCGGCAAACTCCGCCGCGACTGATCACACAACCCTCACATCGCCAGAAGAACTGGCTCACATTCATGTCGCATCGTGTGACCCAACGACGCAGCACCCGCTGCGCACAACACACGGAGCAACGACATGAACAGCATCACCAAGAAGGTACTTACCGCCGCCGCAGTGACCATCGCTGCCGTCGGTTTCGCAGCACCGGCGTTCGCAGCTACCTCTGCAGGAAGCGAGAGCGGCGCGGGCACCGGCACGCTGACAGCAGCCGGTAGCGGCGCTGCAGTGATCGCCGGCGATGTCGATTCGATGGTCGTCTCCGGCATGGGGACGCTCGTCGTCATCGATCATGGGGGTGACGCGGTCGTCCACGTGGCCGGCCACGGAGCGAAACGCACCGTCGGCAACGTCACGACCTACAGCGGGTACAACGGTCGGGCCACGATCACCGGGAGCGACGTCACGGTGAAGTTGGCCGGTGTGGACGTACACCTGCTCGTGAGTGGCGAGGGCAGTTTCACCTTGCGCGGTCATGGTGCATATGACACTCAGCCCGGTGTTGCCGGCGGTGAGGGCATCTGGACCAACCCCGGCGCAACTGGTTCTCTCTGAGGTCGGCGGCATCGACCCGCAACACTTCGTCCGACTCGTCAAGATCTCGGCCGTCCAGCCCGTCGCGCCCGCCCGGACTGGACGGCCGTGAGGCGCGTTCGTGTGTGATCGAGAGGGTCAGCGGGTCGGGCGAAACAGCGGCAGGCAGAGAGTCAGACCTTGAGCAGGTCGAGCAGGTGGCCGCGCAGTCGGTCGATACCGGTGCCCTTCGACGCACTGGCCCAGAACACATCGCGCTCTTCCAACATGCACGCCCGAGCCACCTGTTGCTGGCGACCGGCCAGTTTCGACGGACGAACCTTGTCGGCCTTGGTGGCCACGATGAGGTACGGGATCTCGTTTTCCTGGACCCAGTTCAGCATTTGCAGATCGAGCTTGGTGGGACCGATCTCACCGTCGACAAGCAAGAGCAAGACGACGAGAGCTTCGCGGCCGAGCAGATAGCTCTCGATCATCGGGCCCCATTTCGCCTTCTCGCGAGTGGGGACGGCAGCGAAGCCGTATCCCGGCAGGTCGACGACGGTGGCGCCGTTCGGGAGGGTGAACAGGTTGATCAGTTGTGTGCGGCCCGGCGTTTTCGACACCCGGGCAAGTTGCTTGCGGTTGGCGACAGCGTTGATGAGCGACGATTTGCCGACGTTCGATCGACCGACGAACGCCACCTCGACCGGGGAGTCGGGCAGGTCGCTCAACCGGGTGCCCGACATCACGAAGGTCAGTTGCAGCGGCGGAACGGACATGGTCCACAGGCTACGAGCACAGCGCCGATCGCCCTCGACACGGTCGGCCGGAGTGTCAGCTGAAGTCTGCCAGTAGGGGGAGTGTCAGGCACCGGTGATCTGTTGGAGGAACTCGCTGGCCCACATTGCCGAATCGCCGAAGGCCAGCCGGAACTCCTCCAACTGGCCTGGACACAGGCGCTCAAGGGTGTCGAGGTCGCCGTCTTCGTACGCACGGATCGCCGTGAGCACCTCACCAAGTGGTCCCGCTCCGTCGCGCAGCGCTCCCTCGACGGATGCCGACAGCGGTAGGTCGTCGAGTAACTCCTCCATCGTTGCGTGGAACAACGCGTCGATCACCGAGAGCAGTCCGACGGTAAACGCGCTACCGCCCAGATCGGGTGGGCGGATGAGTAAGCGGGCCATCCGGGCGCGCGTGACGGCGAGTAACACGAGTTCCTCGCTCGTGCTCGAGTTCGCGGCGAGCGTGAGCAGCGTGGCCAACTGACGAACCTTGTCGATCCCGAGTAAGACGATGCCGTGGTGGACTGATTCGACGCGCGACCTGAGCCCGCTGAGACCCGAGTTGACCAACGTCAACAGCCGATACGCGAGTGTCGGGTCGGCATTGATCAATTCTTCCAATCGAGCAAGTTTGATGTTGGGACGCTGCACCTCGACGAGCAATGCCACAGCGGCGGCAGAATTGACCGGCCGGGACCTTCGCTGTAACACTTCTGGCCGGGCGAAGAAGTAGCCCTGAAACAAATCGAAGCCCAGCGACAGGCAGTTCCGGAACTGTTGATGATCTTCGACCTTCTCCGCGAGCAGCTTCGCTTTCGGAGCACGGGCGCGCAGATCGTTGACCAGTTGGCGGAGCTTGTCGATGGGCACCTCGGGTAGATCGACCTTCACGACGATGATTCGCTGCAGCACCGCCGGCGGGGGAAGTTGCTCGACGGTGCAGACATCGTCCAACGCGAACCGGTAGCCCGCCCGGTGAGCTGCGAGCACTGCGGCGACCATGGCGTCGTCGTAGGTCACATCCTCCAGTAGTTCGAGTACCACCTTCGACGAGGGCAGCACGTCATGAATGCCCGAGTGCAACAACTCGGCACCCACGTTGATGAACACTCGGCGGCCGTTGGCCACGTGATCGATTCCCCACTCCAGCACGGCGCGTTCGATGACGGTGCGGGAAGCGTCGGTGGGATTGCTGAAGAACGCCTCGTTGCGCTGCGACTCGCTGCGATACAGCAACTCGTAACCGAATGTGTGGCTACGGCGATCCAGGATCGGCTGTCGACCGAGGTACACGCGGTGCTGCGCTGGCACGTCGCATGTGAGATCTCCGCCGAGCCTGGCCACGGTGCTGACAGTGCAGAGGGACACCCCTAAGCGCACTGATGCATCTGCACTAATCCGCCGTGAGTAGTTCAAAGCGCAAGTCAGAGCAGGCGGGTGCAGCTGAGCGCCGGCGGGGTTGGCGCCGATTCGATCACCCAGCCGTGTTGTACCACCGAAACCACCGCCGAAACCACCGCCGGAACCACCACCGGAACCACCACCGGAACCACTACGACTGGAAACGTTGCCCAATCGGCGTCACGTTGCGACATGGCCACCTCGAACCACAGCCGCCCGTTCACCTCGACGGCGTACACGCCCTTTTCGGTGAGTGCCCGGACGTTGACGCTGACAGGGTCATCCGCCGGTGCGGTCAGAGCCTCGGTATATGCAACTCCGTCCGGGTCGCGTCGCCCGAGGCTGTATCGCCGACCACCGAGGGGTTGCAGGAACAATGTGCTGTCGGTCATCCCCGTGAACGTCGCAAGTGGAATCTCGGGCATTGCTTGCCGGAGGAAAGGTTGCGGATCGACGAGGTCGAGCGTGAGTGCGACCTCACGAATCTCGACCGGCACCCAGGGGTTCAACGGTTCTCCGGTGCCAACGAAGAGCGCCGCGCAGTCGCCCACGATTTGCAGGCGGTCGGCGGGACCGGTTGGCGGAAGACTGTCGGACTGGCGGACGTATGCATCGAGTGGATTACCGGCGAAGTTGCTGATCTTGTCCTGCAGCACCACGTAGTTGCGCAGCATCGAGCCCGGGTTGGCGATGTAGGTCTGCTGAATCGCGAACGCCGAGTTGGCTGCCAACCCGTACGCGAGGCCGGCGGCCAGCAGCGCGATGTACGTGCCTCGGCTGCGCTTGCTCGAGCCGGCAAACCGCGAGGTTGCGACCGTCACGCCGACTGCTGCCGCAACGATGAGGAACGGCATGAACTCGGACGTGTAGCGATAGGCGATGTAGCCGTAGAACATGATGCCGCCGGTGATGGCGACAGCACCGATGAGCGGGATACGCAACAGACGCAGTGCAGCCGAGGCTCCCCGGCGGAACGTTGCGACCGTTCCCGCGATCGCCAACCCGACCAGTAGGGGCGCGGAGGCGGTGATACTGCTCGTGCGGTACGTCTGGTCGAGGAAGCCGCCGCCGTAGCTCCGGGCCACGTTGGCTGGCAGCGTGATGAACGGGAATGTGCTGACGAACCGCACACCGTTTGGGCGTAGATAGTTGATGCTCGTACTCCAGAACAGGTTCGGTGACACCAGATCGCCACCGTTGGCGGCCATCGCGGCCCGCCGATGCGGGTTGACCTTGGTCCATTCCTGGTCTTGCAGGGGGAACATGAACGGATGGCGAAACTTCGCCCAGTTGATCGCGATGCCGATCGCTAGCGGGACAGCTCCTGCGATTCCGAGTCGCCACGCCCACTGCCTGTGGTTGCGCCGCTGCTTTGAAACCAGGAACCAGACTGCTGTGCCGAGCAACGTAAGTGCACAGGCCCACCCGCTCGTGGTGCGGCACAAGATGGCGCCGAGTGTGAAACCTCCAGTCGCCGCGATTCTCCGGCCCGACGGCTGTTCCAACACCCCGATCAGCGAGTGGAACGCGCCGAGCGCCAGCGCGATTGCCCAGGCGTATACCTCGTGGTATACCCATGGGAGCGCTCCGAGGAACAAAATCACCGACCCGCACAGCACTGAAGCCTGCACCAGCGCAGCCGCAACGAGTTCGGTTCGAGAGAGCGGGGCGCTGCCGCGGATGATCACACGGACCCGCCACAGCAGCATGCCCAACACCACAGCGGTGACGATCCATGCGAGCAGCATCGAGATGGCGGTGAACTTGTTGTCGAATCGGTTCGTGAACAGGAACACGGGAATCCGCAACAGCGCAGGCCCAGGCGGGAAGTACGTGAATTCGCGGCCATGGATGATGAACCCCTCGATGGAGAGCGACCTGAGCGGTACGTCGAGGTGACCATGCATGAGCGCGCGGGCTTGTAGATCGAAGAAGTTCGAAAAGGCGCCGCTGGTCAGCGCCTTGCGAAGCGGGCGAAGTTCGAAGTTCCACAAGATGCCGAGGTAGGGCACCAGTGAGCACAGCGTGACGATGCTGATGCCCCGTGTGAATCGCCGGCGTGAGTCGGTCGAATCGTCGTGATCGGCACGACGGTCCGCCATCGCGCCGCTGTCGGTGTGCGTGTCGGTGGGCGCGTCGTTCTCGGGAAAAGGGTCAGCCGCGATGGTCTCTGACGGCGACTCGACGCCGATCGTTTCGATCATGGCTCAGTCCTGGACCAACTCGTACACGAACTGCAGACCGAACAGTGTCGGCCACAATCGTACGCCGAGCCGATCGAGCGCGGCTAGCGGGCGGATGAGTTGCTCGAGCTGTGCTCCGCCCCAGTCCATGTGGCGCACGGGCAATCCGGCGACCGACCGACGACGAACCTGCCAGCCTTGGGTTGCTGCCAGACGCTCGAAACTGCGCCGGGTGAAGAACCTGACGTTGTGGTGGTCGAGGATGCCACGCCGGTCGTACCCGAACAGACCGAGCGCCGTGCGCAGCCGCGGATACCAATGGGAGAAGTTGGGAACACCGACGAGGCAGGAGCCGCCAGGCGTCAGTACTCGCCTGACTTCCTGGAACAGTGCTGCGGGGTCGCGGAGCCTGGTGATGGCATCGGCGACGATGACGATGTCGAAACCGTCACCCACCTCTGCCGGAACGCCGCTGTCCCCCGATGCCTCGACGAACTCGTGCAGCCGTTGACCGACCTTGTCGTGCTTGACGTTGTCGATGCCGATCACGTAGCAACCCATGTTGCGGAGCAAGCCGCCGAATTGGCCGTCGCCACACCCGACGAGCAGCACTCGGCTGGCGGAGTGTGACTGCATCCACTGATGCAAGGTGCCGTACAGCGAGTCGGGCGACACGCGGACGTACGACTCGAGATGGATCTCCGCCGGCTCGCTGTTGCCGAAGCCCAACTTGCGAAGGCGGTAGCGCGTGACATCGCGGACGACGTCGAATGCGTACTTCATCCCATTGACATGGCAGATCTCGTCGCCGTAGTACGTGGGGATCGGCACTTCGCAGATCGTCTTGCCGGCTTCGTGGAGTTGCAGGATGATCTCGGTGTCGAAGTCGAACACGTCGGAGTTGTGCTCGAACGCGATGTCGCGCAGTGCATCGACTCGGTACGCGCGGTATCCGCTATGCCACTCGGTGAGGTGCATCCCCGCAAGTAGGTTCTCGTAGCGGCTGAGGATCTTGTTACCGACGTACTTGTACGGCGGCATGCCGCCCTGGAGTGCAGCGCCGCGGTTCATCATCCGCGAGCCGAACACGGCGTCGCACGCGCCGCTCTCCAACGGGGCAACGAGTGACTCGATCACCTCCGGTGCGTACTGCCCATCGCCATGCAGCAACACGACAATGTCGAGCTCATGCTCGATCGCCCAGCGGTAGCCCCATTTCTGGTTGCCGCCGTAGCCAAGGTTCTCCGCGTGACGTACCACGGTGAGCGGCAGGTCGGATGCGGTCTCGTACTCCAGCCCGATGCGGTAGGTGTCGTCCTGGCTTGCGTCGTCGCAGATCAACACGTGGTCGACCCGGCTTCGAAACGATTCAGGCAGGCGGTCGAGTACCCAAGTGAGCGTGGACTCGGCATTGTAGGCAACAACCAGTACGCCGATCCGCGCCCTCGTCGCCCTCATCGCCGCCGCCGAAGGCGCTGGACGCGTTGTAGCACGCGACTCGCGAAATCATCGGACAGTCCGAGTCGGCGCTTGGCGACGTCGTAGCCGTGGAGCGCCTGCTTGTCGGCGTAGATGAGCGCCTTGCGCCAACCGTCTTGTGGACGCGCCCGGTAGTTGGTGGATCTGACCACGGTGTGGTCACCCTCGGTGAAGTAATACAGAGCCAACGACTTGCGCGAAACCCCCTGCGGAGTGTTGAGCGGTGTGGGGTGACCGTGGAACGCGTCGCCGGTGGTGGTGAACATCACGACGCGATTGGCGATCGGGGCCACACGCTCGACGCAGTGGGTCATGTCTTGTGTCCAGAGTTCCAGGTCGCCGCCATATTCCGCACGCCAGTCATCGTTGAGGTACAGCAACAGGTTGACGCGGCGCTGCCAGTTGCGGTGCACGTGGTGCGCCGTGAAGTCGGCGTGGATGTTGAGGAATCCGCCGTGGATGGACCGGTGCAGGCCGCCACCGTCGAGCGATGGGTCGGCGAGGAGCCCTTCGATACCCGTGAGTTGTTCGACGAACGCAATGAACTCGGGGCTCATGAAATACTGAGCGATCTGCTGCAGGGCAGGGCCCCACGAGTCGATGTTGGGATTGGCGTACTTGCGCTCATTGATGTGGAGGTAGTTCGTCCACTGTGCACTGTCGAGATCGGGGAACTCGGCGATGGCCTGTGCCAGGACCGATTGACCTAGGACATCGTCCAAGACGATGTGCGGGAACGGTTCGGCGGCGCGGTATTGATCGCGTAGCGCGGTGGCATCGCCCAATGCGCGACACACGTTGCTCACGTCACTCACGTTGTCCCCCGCATGATTCCCCTAGACGTGTCTGGTGCCAGCGTTCTGGCGACCTGAAAACTACAACATGATACGAGCAACCACGAAGACAAGGTGCTCATGGGGTAGGCGCATCCGGTAGCGGTGAGGACGGGGCGCTAACGTGCGAGTCTCCTCGGATACAAGCAAGGGCACTCGTAGATGGTCATCGCAGATCCTCGCTGCACATACCGATGGGGTCACCGCAACAGGACCAGTGGCGTTTCCGAACCGGAGTACGTGGATCCGCCGGTGGTGCGTGTCCCCGCACTCGACGGACTGCGCGGCATTGCTGTGCTGCTGGTTGTCGGTCTGCATACTGCAGGTCTTCGTCCGAGCGGCATCTTTTGGTTCTTCCATTCCGGCGGCCCGTTCAACGGCGGGTTCCTCGGTGTCGACATCTTTTTCGTGCTCAGCGGGTTCTTGATCACTGACCTGTTACTGCGTGAACAACGAAGGCACGGCCGGATCTCGCTTCCCCGGTTCTGGCGCGCCCGAGCCTTCCGGTTGTTGCCGGCGCTCGCCGTTGCACTCACTGCGTTGATGGTCTGGTCGGCCGTCTCGGGATATCCGAGTGGCGGCTCGCCGGAGCTGGTGGCCAGAAACGTTGTGGCCGCGTCGACGTTCACGTTGAACTGGCTGCCGACGTTCGACATCGACGGTGCGATCTCTGAGATTGGACACCTGTGGTCGTTGGCGGTGGAGGAGCAGTTCTACATCTTCTGGCCACTGGTCGTCGCGACGCTTCTCAGCATTCGGCGGAGCCGACGGTGGGTGACGATCGGTCTGGTCGGGGCGACCATTGCCGTGACGGTGTGGCGGTCGGTGGTGTACGACCGCCACGGGTGGCTCAACGCGTACATTCGTACCGACACCCGAATTGACGGTCTCGTGATCGGGGCGCTCCTGGCATGGCTCACCGCTCGTGGTTGGCGGTTGGGCCGCCGTGCAGCGACCATCGCCGGGCGCGTCGGCGTGGTCGGGCTGATTGCCGCCGGCGCGTTCTTCCTTCGCGCAAACCTGCACTTGCTGTATCGAGGCGGGTTCACGCTCGTGGCGATATCAACCGGTGCGGTGGTAGTTGCGATCATGCATGGCCCCTGGGCCGAAGCGCGGGTGCTCTCGTTCGCGCCGCTGCGCGCAGTTGGTCGCGTCTCATATGGTCTGTACATCTGGCATTACCCGATCTTCTATGCGGTCGAACGCACGGGTCAGAACTGGCCCGGGTGGCTTCGCGTCGTGGTCGGTTTCGGTATCACGGCGGCAGTGGTCACGGCGTCGTGGAACTTCATCGAACGTCCGGCCCAGGCGCTGCGCCGGCGGATCGACCGGGCCCATGCGGCGGCGTCCGTTCATGCCTCCCGCCCCCGTTTGAGGATTGTTGCGCCGATCGGCGTGGTGTGCGGGGCGGTTCTGCTCGGAGTGGGGGTGGCCCGCGGCCGACTGCGTCCTTCGGTCGGGCGCGGGGAGATGTTGCCTGACTTGTTCTCGTTGCGGACCATGGCGTTCTTCCAGTTTGAGGCGACCCCGCCGCGGGGTCAGCTTCTCGCCGACGCGTTCTCGGTGGGCGGCGCGGGCGCGTATGACATGTCGAGGGTGCTCCCTGCAGTGGTTCGAATCCCGGTGCTTGCGCTTTCGCCGCATCTTCATCCCGGGTTCATCGCGGTCTCGGTGATCCTCGCATGGGTGCTGATAGTGGCCTCAGCGGCAGGTATCGCTGTCCGGGTGGTGCAGCGCGCTACGGCGACGGGTCGTCGCGCGTGGTCGGTGTCCTTGGCTAGTGGCGTTGTCGGTCTCGTCGGCCTTGTCGCTGGATTCGTTTGCACGAGGGGTTTGTCTGCTCAATCCACTGAGTGGAAGACGTGGGCTGTCGCAGCATCGTTGCTCTGGGTCTACGCAACCCTGGGCATCGTGTCCGATCGGCGGGTCGGGCGCCTCGTGGTCTTCGTCGTTGCGACGGCGGCGCTCGCGGCCAGCGCCGGACCGTTTGCATGGGTTGCGGTCGGTGGTTGCGTCGTGGTCGGCGGCGTGCTGTCCATTCGTCGCTTGTCTTGGGCGGTGCTGGTCGTTCCGATCGCGGCCGTGGTCCCGGCGCTGTTGCTCGTCGTCGCCGACGGCTCCTCTGGCGTGGCTTCGCCCGGGTTGGTGCAACTCGGCTGGCAGATGCCTGCAACCAGTACAGCTGATGATCTGTTCGTATCGGGCGATTGTGAAGGTTTCAGCGCTGGTACCGGCGCGACGACGCCATGGAGCTCGGCGAGCACCCCGGAGTTTGTCCTCAAGGTCACGTTCTGGAAGCCGCCGAAGCGGGCCGGGCGGGTCACCCTGGTTTCGATTCCCAGCACACCACCAGCCACCGTGGTGATGGAAAGTGACGATCACAAGCGGGTCCGCTACGTCTTCGAACACGCGGGCACGCAGAGCAGCACCGGCTGGCTCGTCATGCCTCCGATCGACATCCAGTCGATCGTGGCCGCCGTGGACCCGGACCGTGAGACGCTCGTCGTGCGGGCCAACGGCTACGAGCTTGGCAGGGTGCCGGTGTTCGATCCGGTCACGGGAGCGACGGTCGTCCCGGCTGTGGTCCTCGAGGACGCGAGGCAGATCACAGGCGCAAAGATCACACTCGACAAGAAACCCATCCAGTTCCCCGAGTTGTGCCGCGCGGCGCGCGACCATGCCCTCAGCACAGCACGGCCAGTGGCAGTGCTGCCCTCGCATTCTCAACCGGGTGACCTTCTGATCGTTGGCGACTGCACAGGCATGTACGCCGGAACGGGTCTGTCCGTTCGGCCGTGGGCGCCGGTGGAAGCAAAGCCGACGGCGGTGCGGGTGTCGTTCCCTGACGGCAAGCCAGCGAAAGGAACGTGGCCGGTCGCTACGGATCGACAGGGCACTGACACCGGTCTGAGGCTCGAATCAGACGGAACGGGCCGGGTGCGGTACCGGGTCGGAGCCCCGTTCGTCGACACCGTTGGACCGTGGTTGGCGGTCGATAGCTCGAGTGTGCATGACGTGCGGATCGACTTCAGCGGGCCCGCTGACGCGTACGACTTCTCGATAGATGGGTCGTTGCTCGGAAGTGTCCCGGCGTCGACCGAGGATCCCGGCGACGCCGCTCGACGAGTCGAGTTGACGTTCGCCGTGGCCGCATCACCGAGTGATGAGGCAGGCAACCCTGCGACTTCGTCGGTGTCATCGTCTGGGTCATCGTCTGGGTCATCGTCCGGGTCGACGGCCCCAGACTTCGAGTCGCAGGACGTCTTTTCTCCGCCGCTGTGCGCGGTTGCTCAAGCGCAGTGGCAAGGCGTCGTGCAGCACGTCAATGACCTGGCGACGGCCACGCCCAGCGCCGGTGCACTTGCCGTGGTTGGCGATTGTCGTGGATTGTACTCGGCCACGGGTGAGCCGACCGACCCGTGGGCGCCGCTCGACGTACCGGCATTCCAGGTCGATGTGCGGTATCCCACCGCCGCGTCCGGGGTGTCTGAGCAAGAGATCGTGCGGATCGCGGCTGACCCGCTGATGCGCGTCATCGTCGAAACCGATGGTGCCGGGCGACGTCGGTACCGAGCTGCTGTGCCGTTCCTCAGCGCAGATGGCCCGTGGGAGCGGGTCAAGGCGGATACGGTCGATGAGCTCAATATCGAACTGGCCTCCGATGGACAGAACTACGTGATCCGGTTGAACGCCACGACGATCGGCCAGTTGCCCGCACTGCAACAGGACCCCGATGGCAGTACTCGTAGATTTACCCCGAGTCTCGCCGGCCGGGGCCCAGATGCCGAACAGGTGAAGGCGGTCGTCCGGCCGCCGGACAGCCTGGCGCTGTGCAGTCGGCTTGTCGCACAATCCACCGATGGCTGACCCGGGTCCGCTCTTGCGGGCCGACCTTTGGCGTTGCGTTGTTGTCAATGACAGCGCAGCGCCAAAAGTCGTCTCCCGGTAGGCGAAAACGGCGGCAGGCCAGGACCCGGCGATGGGTTCTGGCCTGCTGGTGTTGCGGCTGGTGGTCGAGCGGGGCGTCGATCCCCGGACCCCACGCTTTTCAGGCGTGTGCTCTGCCGACTGAGCTACTCGACCGTGACGGTGCCGAACCCGTTTGGACGGGGACGGCACCGAAACTTCTTTACTTCTTTACTTCTTTACTTCTGCACGAGCACCTTGCTCGTAGCGGTCCCGACGGGGTTCGAACCCGCGACCTCCGGCTTGACAGGCCGGCGTGAACTCCACTTCACCACGGGACCATGGTGTACTGCGCACCCCCAACGGGATTCGAACCCGTGCCGCCACCTTGAAAGGGTGGTGTCCTAGGCCACTAGACGATGGGGGCTAAGGGTTATCTCCGGTTGAGAGCGTGCAAACACTAACACCGAACGGGCGAATTACCACCGCGAATTCGCTGACCAGTATGAGATGAGGGCTGTGCGAGGTTGGATGACGTTCCCCGGTACGGTGCGGTTCGTGCGCCTCGATGTGGAACCCAGTCTGAACCCAGCGGACTACGCGTTCACCCACCGGATTCGGGTGCGTTTTGCGGAAACCGATGCGATGGGCATCGTCCATCACAGTCGCTACCTGCTGTATCTCGAAGAGGCTCGCGTCGCCTACCTCCGCCACCTTGGCCGCCCGTACACCGAGATGCGTGCGGAAGGCATCGACCATGCAGTGCTCGAATGCGCCCTGCAGTACCGCAAACCGTTGGCCTTTGACGATGAGATCGATGTACATCTGGTGCTCGCCAAGACCACCCGGGCGACCTTCCAGATCGCCTACCTCATCACCGCCCGTGGCCAGCCGCGGGCGACCGCTGTCACGGTTCATGGGTGCGTCAATGGTCAGGGCCGCCCGGTACGGATGCCAGTTTGGCTACAGCAACTCTCCCGCGATGTCGGATAGGTTCGGCTGATGGGCTGGCACCGCAAAGGAATCCCGTTCGCGTTGATGATCGTCATCGGAGCGGTCGTGGCAGCGTGCGCTGATGGCAACTCGACGGCCCAGACCGCAGCGCCGGCGGGCACAATGGCCGCAGCGGCGATGACCACCACCCTCGGCTCGCCAGAGCCGACCGCGCCAGAGCCGACCGCGCCAGAACCGACCGCGCCAGAACCGCCCGCGACCGAACCGCCATCCACCGCCATCACGGCGTCCACGCCGCCCCTCATCGACGATCCGGTGCGCCCAGGTGCCAAGCGACTTCATTTCAAGGTCGGTCCGCTCGACGTGCGACCCGGACAGAACAACATCACGCTCGCTCCCGGCAAGCTGCCCCAGCCCACCGAGGATGGTTGGATCGTACGGATCGCGCCCAACCTGGAGTACGAAGACGGCACGATCCCGGGCGTCGACGTGATCCATCTGCACCACGGCGTGTGGCTGAACGTCGGTGCCAAGGATGCCACGCGGCCAAGCCTGCCCGAGCGGTTCTTTGCCTCCGGCGAGGAAAAGACCACGACGATCCTGCCGGTTGGGTACGGCTACAAGTACCGGGCTACCGACGGGTGGGTGCTGAATTACATGCTCCACAATCTGTGGCCCGATCCGGCCAAGGTGTGGATCACCTACGACATCGACTTCATCCCGGCAACCGCTCCCGAGGCGAAAGACATCGTTGCCGCCCGTCCGATCTGGATGGATGTACAAAACGGCAGCCTATATCCCGTGTTCGACGTGCTGAAGGGGTCGGGAGTGGATGGCCGCTACACGTACCCGACCGATGCGGTCGACCCGTACGGCACCGACAAGTCGAAGAAGAACGAATGGGTCGTCGACCATGATGGTGTGCTGCTATCGACTGCTGGCCACCTGCACCCCGGTGGTCTGCAGACCGACCTCTGGAATACGCGTGGCAGCCAATCGGCCAAGGTGTTCACCTCCGTGGCGAACTACTACGAACCCGCGGGCGCGGTGTCATGGGACGTCTCAATGGGCGCAACGCCTCCCGAATGGCGGGTGCAATTGAAAAAGGGGGACGTGTTGTCCACTACCGCCACCTACGACTCGGCTCGTGCCTCGTGGTACGAGTCGATGGGCATCATGGTCGTCTGGATGGCCAAGACAGTGGCCCCCACCGAGCCACCTGCGCCAGACCCGTTCACCACCGATGTCAACCTGCCCGGCTTGCTCACACACGGGCACCTGGCCGAAAATGACCAGCACGGCGGGGCTCCCGATCCGACCTACTTTGATGCAACGGCGTTGCCGTCCACCGATGCGAAACCGGTCATCCAGATCGGCGACTTTCTCTACGGCCAAGGCGACATGCTCCTCGGTGACCCGATCCCCACCGTGCAGGCCGGTGGGGTGATCACGTTCGACAACATCGATGCTCCGTTGGAAAATGGCATCTGGCATACCATCACTGCATGCAAGGCACCGTGCAATCAGTCGACCGGGATCGCCTATCCGCTCGCTGATGGTGACGTGACGTTCGATTCGGGCGAACTAGGCAATGCGGGTCCTCCCACGTCGGGGCTGACCACGTGGAGCACGCCGGCCGATCTTGCGCCTGGTACCTACACGTATTTCTGCCGGATCCACCCGTTCATGCGTGGCGCGTTCCGGGTGACTCCGGGCACATGACATCGCCCGGTGGTTGCGCTGCACACCACGAGCGCGATGGGTGAGGATCTGGTTACAACTCGCCAACGGACGGTGACTCCGCGGTCCGCGCTCCCGATACGTGGTTAGGGTTGCCGCATGCGTCTCGGCAGAGCGGCATTGGCTGCTTCGACCGGGTACCTGATCGGCACGTTCCCCACGGCTGATCTCGTGGCCCGGCGTGTGTCTGGTGGTCGGGTCGATCTACGGACCGCGGGCAGCGGCAACCCCGGCGGAGCGAATGCCGCGAAGGTGCTCGGCAAGTCGGCCGGCTACACCATCATGGGTGTCGACATCGCGAAGGGTGCCGCCGCTTGCGTGGTGGGCGGCATGGTTGCCGGGCCGATCGGAACCCACATCGCCGGTAGCGCATCGGTCGTCGGCCATTGCCTGCCCGTATGGAACGGGTTCCGTGGAGGAAAGGGAGTGGCTGCGAGTATCGGCCAATGCCTGGCGACGTTTCCCGCGTACTTTCCCGCTGACGTCGTTGTTGCAGCGGTCGCCATGACTCTACCCCGGTGGAAACAGCGCGTCTTCGCCTCGACCGTTGCCTCGAGCGTGTGCTGGGTGCTTGGCGCCGTCGTGTGGTGGCGTCGGCAGCTCCCGAACCTGTGGGGCCCGCGCCCGAGTGCCGCGCTACCCATCGCTGCGGCTGCCAGCAGTGCCATGATCGTGTACAAGTTCGTCACGGCAAAGCCCCCATTCGCAGGATCGACACCGACGACCGCTGATGCTGGGCTAGCAGCATGAAGATCGGCCTGTGCACTGACTCCAATGCGCAGCTCCCACCCGAACTGATCGAGCGGTACGGCGTTGCCGTGGTGCCGCTGACCGTCACGGTGGATGGTTGCGACTACCTCGAAGGTGTCGATCTGAGCGCCGACGACTTCTACGACCGGTTTCTGGACGGTGGAAGCCCTGCCGTGGCCACCAGCCAGCCGAGCCCCGGACAGTTCGCTCTGGCGTATGACGAACTCGTCGAACAGGGCTGTACCCAGATTCTGAGCATCCACATCGCGTCGTCGATGTCGGGCACGCTCAACGCGGCGCGGCTTGCGGCGCGCAGCGTTCCGGTACCGGTCCAACTGATCGACACCGGCACGGCCAGCTTCGGCGTCGGATGCTGCGTGTGGGCGGCCGCCGAAGCGATTCGTTGCAGTGCAACCTTCGACCAGGCCGCCGAGGTGGCCGAGCACCTTGCTCCTCGGATCGGCAATCTGTTCATCGTCGGAGCCCTCGATCTGGTGCACGCCGGCGGAAGAGCAGCGGGTCCGCTCCATGGTGACGGCATCCCGATTCTGACGTTGATCGATAGCCAAGTACAGGTGGTCGAACGGGTGGACACCAGCGCCCGTGCCGTCGTCGCGATGGCGAGTCGGGCGATTGCCTGGGGTGGACCGCTACGCGTCGCCATCGGCGTTGCCGACCGCGCCGCCGAGCCACTGTCTGAAGCGTTGGTTGCGGCTGTCAGCGAAGCCACGAACGTCGTTGAAGTGATTCGTTATCGCGTCGGTCCGTCGGTCGGCGTGCACACCGGCCCAGGCACTGTCGGGTGCTTCATGTTTCCGGTGGAGTAACGCTCACAGCGCCATGATTGATGGTGACCTCGGTACGACGCACCGAGAGTCGGCATTCGCCGGCATGCGGGGACTGCACACTGAGGTGGTCCACCATGAGTCCACCCACGGCAGTTGCGAGTCCTTCGGCCAGGCCGAGGTGCAACTCGCAGATGGTGAACGGATCGAGCTCGGCGAGTTCGGCGAACGGACACGTGGTGAGCACGATGTCGGTGGTGCCGTCGGAGTGTTTGCTGACCCGAGGATCGAACCCCATCCGGCGTGTCTCGTCGACGAGTGCGGTGACCGGGTCATCGTTACCCGGGTCGGAGCGCATCCCGATCGCGTGGCCGGTCTCGCGGGCCGAGCGACCCGTTCTCACGGCCTCGGCGAGCATCTTGGCCAGTCCGAGGTAGCGCGCCGTCCTGTCGTTCGTGGCGTTCGTGGCGTTCGTGGCGTTCGTGGTGTACGCCAACTTGGGCCTTCCCCGGCCACTGGGTGGCAGGACCTGTTCGCTGACCAGTCCGGCGAGGCGCAGCTTGGCGAGATGTTGGCGTACCGCCGTGTGATGCAGGCCCGTCGTGCCGGCCAATGCAGCGACCGTGACCGGTGCGGTGGCGTCGCCGATGTAGCGATGGATGGCGCGTCGGCTCGGTGACGCCAAGGCCTGAGCGCGAAGGAGTGCACCGTCATCATCGGTCATGACGGTGCACTCTCACACGTGCCTCGAGTCGAGTCGCAATCAGCTCAGTGTCCGCCGAGGGCGCTGGTGTCGACATCGCCGACAGCGAAGAACCCGAGGGCACCCTTGCCGACGTTCGAGAACTTGTGAGTGACGAATGGGTACAGCCCATCCTCGGCAAAACTGAACTCTACGAATCCACCCTGGGCCGGCTGCAGGTCGAGCACCTGCGATCCGCCATGGGTTTCGTCGGGCTGCAATTGGTAGGCCCCTTCTTTGAACACGGTGTCGAAGATGGTCCCGACGATGTGGAATGCCGAGTTCTCGTTGGGACCGTCGTCGACCACCCACATCCGGTACTGCTTGTCGGCTTCTACATGAAGCGGAGAATGCTTGTACTGGTTGTGGTACCCGTTGAACACCACAGCGTCCCACTTGTTGTCGACCATCTTGGTGAGGTCTCCGGGTTGGCCGAGCGGGCCGAAGTACAGTTCGCTTTGGATCATCACGAACTCCTTGTCGACCTTGGCTAGGTTCGGCGGATCGATGATGATCGCGCCGTACATCCCGTTGCCGATGTGATGCAGCGCCGGTGCCGTGCCACAGTGGTACATGAATGCTCCGGCGTAATCGGCAGTGAACTTGTAGACCAGAGACTCGCCGGGCTGGATGGTGCGCATCTCATCGCTCCAGGCCACTTTGCTGGCATGAAAGTCGATCGAATGGCCGAGCGTGCCCTTGTTGGTCAGGGTGATCTGGAACGTGTCGCCGATCTTGCCATGCAACGTTGGCCCTGGTACCTGATCGTTGAAGGTCCACATCATCTGGGTAACCCCTGGTGCCACTTCGATCAGCTTCTCGGTCGCATCGAACGAGATGTCGTGCACGGTGCCCGACTCCTTCGGCGGCAGCACTGGGTCGCGTGGCTTCCAATCGGCGGCCGGAACAGCCGCAGGGTCAAGCGTGGCATTCGCGGTTGCCGGATCGCCAGAACCGCTGGTCGTGCTCCCGGTCGTTGCGCCATCGTCGCCACCCGCGGTGGCACCGCCAGTGACGTTGATCCTCATCACCATCCCGGCCTGCTTGTGTCCGGGAACGGTGCACCACGCCTCGGTCGATGCCTGAAACGGCCCGATCGTGATCGTTTCGTCGGTTCCCGGCGCCAGCGACTGGGTTCCGCTCGTCCCCTCGACTTTCAGGTCATGAGCCATCGCCCCGGCGTTGCGGACGTGGAGTTGGACGGTCGCGCCTGACGCCACGTCGATGCTCGATGGCGTGATGTACAGATCGGCCAACTGCACCTCGATCACCGTGGTGGGCGATGCATCGACGGCGCTTGAATGGCGACCGAATGCGCCCACCACCCCGATGACCGCCACGATCAGGGCCATCACCCCGATCACGAATGTGGCGAACCACCAGCCGCTTTGGGGGGCGGCCGACGGTGTGTCTGATGCCTCCATGAGATCCTCCTCGATTATCTAGCGTTGATACTCGAAGTATTCCGACAGGGTGCGATCACCAACAGAGCCGAACGTCCCGATCGTCTCCAGCAGACCTCAGCCGCATGCTTTGTGAGCTTGGGTGCAGGCTGGGCTGCGGGAGCCTTCAGCTGTTGTCGCCGGTGAGCGCCCTGACCGTCCACTCGAGCAACCAGCTGAGAAAGCCGTACAGGTGATAGTCCGATGCCCGCGGATCGTCGTCGGCGATGTCGTCGATGTCGAGTTCCTCGCTGACATCGAGCACGGTGCCGAGCACCAGGCGGATGCCGTTGATTGCCTGGGTCATTGCCAGTAGCTGACCCTCTTGTAGCGGCGGTTTGGCGTTCAGTGCCAGCAGCACGATCTCGATGCCGGCCAGCCGTGAAGCGACCAGGTCGACGCGCATGAGCCGCTGATACTCCGCATCGAACTCCGCATACTGCGGTTGGTCGTAGGCGGCAGGAAAGATACGAGTGAGCGCCGGATGGTCATTCGGCCCGACGAGCAGATCGCGCAACTGGGCCAGCAGATTTCGGAGGAGGTCTCGTTCTTCGTCGGCGAGGTTGATGCGGTAGCCGTTACGGATGCGCTCGACGGGAGGCTTGGTGTTCCACAGCGCCATCAGTCGTCCTGCTGCATGGTGGCCCACAGACCGTGCTCGTGCAGCCTGAACACGTCGAGTTCGGCTTTCTCGCGATTGCCTGTACTGACTGCGGCCCGACCCTTGTGGTGAACGTCGAGCATCAATTCGGTCGCCTTCTCGAGCGAGTAGCCGAACAGCTTCTGCAACACGAACGTGACATAGCTCATCAGGTTGATCGGGTCGTTCCAGACGATGACCACCCAAGGGTGGGCCGGGTCGATCGCCTCGTCGAAGCGAGGCTCGTCGAGTTCGACAGGCGACGACGCAGGAGGCATCTCACCAGTTTGCCGTTCCACACGGGGTTCCACATCGTCAGCGGCCAGGTGGCCTTGGCCACCGTGGAGACATACGATGGAGGCATGGCCGTCGGCGCTCGTCCTCTCGTCCCCTCGCGGCTCGCTCCGGGGGGTGTTGCCCACGCCTCGCGTAGCGTGCCTACCACCCGAGTGGCAGGGTTCATCGCCCTCACCAAGCCGCGGATCATTGAGCTACTCCTCATCACCACCATCCCCACGATGGTGCTGGCCGAGCTGGGCTGGCCCGCAACCAGCCTGGTGCTCGTCACGCTGCTGGGCGGCACGCTCGCTGCCGGTGGGGCCAATGCCATCAACATGGTGATCGATCGAGACATCGACGCGCTCATGGCCCGCACCCAGGGACGACCGCTCGTGACGGGACTGATCAAGCCGCGCGAGGCGCTCGTGTTTGCGCTGACGCTCGAGGCAGTTGCCTTTGCGGTCCTGTGGGCCGGCGCCAACCTGTTGTCGGCCGTTTTGGCGCTCAGCGCCACGCTGTTCTACGTCTTCGTCTACACACTGTGGTTGAAGCGAACGAGCACCCAGAACATCGTCATCGGCGGTGCGGCGGGCGCGGTCCCGGTGCTTGTCGGCTGGTCGGCCGTCAGCGGTGATGTGAGTTGGTCGGCGGGACTTTTGTTCGTGGTCATCTTCTTGTGGACGCCGCCACACTTCTGGGCGCTTGCCATCCGTCACGCCGACGAGTACCGGGCGGCGGGCGTGCCGATGATGCCATCGGTCGTCACCATCGATGTGGCGGTTCGCAAGATGATCGCCTACACCGTTGCCTTAGTGGCCGCAACGTTGGCCATGATCCCGGTTGCCCACATGGGAATCACGTATGGCGTGTCGGCGGTCGTGCTCGGAGGGCTCTTCTTGTGGGGCACGATCGACCTGGCCAAACACCCCACCCCACAGCGTTCGATGCGCGTGTTCGGGTACAGCATCAGCTACATCACGCTGCTGTTCGGCGCACTCACGGTCGACGTGTTCATCCGTCACGGTTTCTGACCGCGCCAAGAATTCCGTCGGCTGATGCACTTGATTTCCTCGCGCGTGGCGCCCTGTGGGTAATCTCGGACCGTTCCTCCGGCACACATTGATCGGGTCCGCCGTCGCGCGGCCTGAGACGAATCGAGTTCGTTGCACATGACCACCATTGATCCCCAGGTTGCCGCTGCCGTCGGCACCGCCTCGGCGGCGGGCGAACGCGCCCACGAACGGGCGGGCACCGTTGCGTCGACGCTGGCCGACTGGCTCACGTCGACGGATCACAAGAAGATCGGCCGACTCTTCGTCGGCACCGCGCTGGTGTTCGGGGTTGCGGTCACCGCCATTGCCGGTCTGCTTGGCATCGAGCGCATCGATGCCACCGGCAACATCGTCACCACCGATTCGATCCCTCAGTTGTTTTCGTTGTACCGCCTGGTGCTCACCTTTGGTGTGGTCGCTCCGATCCTGCTCGGCCTCGCCGTGGCAATCGTGCCGCTGCAGTTGGGCGCACGTGCGCTTGCATTCCCCCGCCTAGCCGCGGCCGGGTTCTTCACCTGGCTCATCGGCACCGGCCTCGTCATCGGCTCCATTGCTGCCAACGGGGGCCCTGGTGGCGGTAGCGCCAAGATGGTCGACCTGTTCTTGGCAGCGCACGTGCTCGTGGTCGTCGGCCTCGTCGCTGCGGCAACGTCGGTGGCTACGTCGGTGCTCACGACCCGCGCACCCGGCATGAACATGCGTCGGGTACCGCTGTTTGCCTGGTCGGCCCTCGTCGGGGCCCTCGGGCTGATCCTGATGCTGCCCGTGCTTGCCGGGGCACTCGTGCTGTTGTACCTCGACCACCGTGGAGCACGTACCACCTTCGGCGGTAACAACGGAGTCACCACGTGGATCCGGTTCGCCGTCACCCAACCCCAGACATTCGTGTACGTGGTGCCTGCCTTCGGACTCATGATCGAGGTCATCGCCACAGCGACGCGCTCGCGGCTGAAGTTGCGTGGCGTGGCCCTCATCGGTCTCGGCCTCGTTGGCATTAGTGCATTGGCCGGCGTCTCGCAGGTGAGCGCTCCGCTGCGGGCCGATTTCCGTCATCTGAACGCCACGCAACTGTTCAACGACCTAGTGCCCTACGCCTTGTTTAACCTGTTGCCGGTTCTGGGCGCGGTGTTGGTGTTCGCTGTCGGACTGCTGGCGCTTGGTAGCAATCGCCCCAAGATCGGTGCCCCGTTGTTGTTCGGCTTCTTTGGCGGCGGACTGATCTTGGTCGGCATGGTGGCCAACGCCGTGTACATGGTCGGAGATGCACAGTTGGCAGGCACCGTGTTCGAGGAGGGTGCCTGGATCGCTGTGTGCTACGGCGGTGTGCTGGCTGGCCTCGGAGGCGTCTTGTACTGGAGCCCGAAGCTGTGGGGAAGCCGCGCCGGCGACATGCGTTCCATCCCACTGGCACTACTCGGAGCACTCGGTACTCTGCTTGCCTCGGTGCCGTACTTCGTCGCCGGCTTCGCCAAGCAACCTGACGGCTCGACGATTTTCGACTATTCGGGTCCGCAGAACCTCTGGAACGGCCTGGCCACTGCTGGTCACGCCCTGATGGTGGTCACGCTCGTCGGGTTCATCGGCATGGCGATCGCCTCATTTACCGGCGACCAGACCAAGGCCGCTGGCTTCGATCCGCGCGATGGTCACACCCTCGAGTGGGCCGCTGCTTCGCCCGCTCCGGCAGACAACTTCGCCGACATCCACACCGTTGCATCGGCCGAGCCGATGTTCGATATCCATGCCGATTCGCAGCACAGTTCGGCCCCTGAGCACGCAGCCACCTCCGGAGGAGCCGCCTGATGTACGCCCTGCCCCCCGCTCCGGCACCGGCGCCACGCCGTCAACTGTTCGTTGGCACTGCGCTTGCATGCGCGGCCGGCGCCACGATGTACGGCGGCATGCTGGCGCTGTACATGCGGTTCCGCCAGTCGGTGCTGGCCGCCCCGAACAGCGTGTGGAAACCGAAAGACGTCAAGGTGCCCGAGGTAGCGACCAACATCATGCTGTTGGCGTTCATCGGCATCTTCGTCTTCGTGCAGTGGGCTGTCTACGCCGCCCGCCGCGACCACAAGGCGTACACGGTGCTGGCTCTCAGCCTGACCGCACTGCTCGGACTGGCGGTCATCAACGCTCAGGCCTTCGTGTACCACCAGATGAAGCTCGGTTTGAAGACCGGAACGTACGAGATGTTCTTCTACGGTCTCACGGGCACGTTCCTCGCCCTCATGATCATCGGGATCGCGTTCAGCATCGTTACAGCGTTCCGTTTCCTCGGCGGTCGTACCGGCGAACGCGAGATCGTCTCAGCCCATGCCATCTACTGGTACTTCCTCGGTGCGATCTACTTCGCACTGTGGTTCGTCGTCTACGTCACGAAGTGAGCAGGTAACACAGGCATGTTCACCACTGGTTCCAAACTTTTCCTCGGCGCCACATCGCTGGCCGTCGCCGCGCTTGTCGTGATGGGTGTCACCAATGCCGGCGACATCGGTTGGACAGCCACCGTCGGCTTGATCGGCGCTGTGGTCGCGCTGGCGTTCCTCACCGGCATCAACTTCTTCGTCCGTGACGGCAACGTGTCGTCGGCCGACCCTGCAAACGTCTTCGACGCCGCAGCGGCACAACGTCCCCCCGGTCGCAGCATCTGGCCCCTGATCGGCGCTGTCGGCCTCGGACTCATTGTCGTCGGTGCGATCAGTACTCCGGTCGTGTTCAAAGCCGGTGTGGTCGTGATTCTTGCGGTGATGCTCGAATGGCTGGTGCACGCGTGGAGTGAAGGGGCATCGTCCGACGCCGCCTACAACCAGAGTGTCCGCCAGCGGTTGATGCATCCACTCGAGTTTCCGGTGCTTGCTGCCGTCGGCCTCACCGTCATGATCTATTCGTTCTCACGGATCATGCTCTTCGTCTCGAAGGCCGGTAGCCCGGTCGTGTTCGGGGTACTTGCCGCCGTCATCTTGCTCGGCGGCGTCCTCTACGCCTACTCGCCGGGGGTGAAGAAGAGCATCGCCGCCGGCGTGTGCGTCATCGCCGGGCTCGGCCTTGTCAGCACCGGAGCAGTGATGGCCATCGATGGTCAGCGCGCCACCGAACCACACGAGATCATCGCCAACGACTCATCGATCTGCACCAGCAATGAGCCGACCGAAGCCGATGCGCGAGCGTCGCAGGAACTCGCTGCCAAGAGCAACTCCGCAGCCATCATTACGCTCCACGGCGGCAAGTTGTCTGCACACCAAATAGCAGTTCCCGGCGAATTGAGCACGATTACGCTGCCGCGCAGTGGAGTCTCCAACATCGTATTCGTCAATGACGACAGCGCCAAGGTGCGCCTCACCGCACATATGGGTACGTTCGACACCGCAACGATCGTGAACGGTAAGCCGACCACCGCAACCAGCATCACCTGCACGACGCTGGTGCGCCAGGGCGGTCGGCAGTTACTCACACTCATCTACCCGAAGTCATCGCGTGCCCTCAAGTCAGGCGATGCGTACACCCTGGCGGTGCCCGGTGTCGAATCGTCGGTCATCACTGTCGTGGTGCCATGAGTCATGAAGCGGAGCAAATCCAACGTGCCTAGCCTGCAACTCGTGCAACATTCTCCTCGTCATCGGGGTTGGCTGTTCGGGGCCGTCGGCCTCGCAGCGGCAGCTCTTTCGGGATGTGCCAAGAACGCACCCCAGGACACGTTCGATCCGGCCGGATCGAACGCCCAAAAGATTCAAGACCTGCAAGTTCCTGTGTTCGTCATCGCCGGGGTCATCGGGGTCATCGTGCTGGCCGCAATCGGTTTTGTCGTCATCCGCTACCGTGACCGTGGCCAAGAGATGCCCGAGCAGTCACACGGCAAGCCCTCGCTAGAAATCGCGCTCACCATCTTGCCGGCCCTCATTCTGGCAGGCGTGGGCACCTTCACCGTCAAGACCATCTTTGAACTGGCCAAGACCGACGACACGCAGTGCATCATCAACGTCACCGGTCAACAGTGGTGGTGGGAGTACGACTACCCGGCCCAGGACGGCTGTGGTGGTATCAAGGCGCCGATCGTGACGAGCGGTCAACTCGTGATTCCGACCGGTCAAAACGTGCTGTTGCGAATCACCAGTCGCGATGTCATCCACTCGTATTGGATTCCACGCCTCAACGGAAAGCGTGATGCGGTGCCTGGTCGTGTGCAGACGCTGCGACTCGAAGCCGACCAGCCCGGTATTTACGCCGGACAGTGCACGGAGTTCTGTGGGTTGAGTCACGCGAACATGAAGATGGAGGCGGTCGCGTTGTATGCGTCCGACTTCGAAACGTGGAAGGCCAACCAGCTCGAGGGCTACACCGCGCCGGTCGATGGCTCCGCGGCGAAGCAGGGCGAGGCGGTGTTCACGGCGAACTGCTCGTACTGCCACCAGGTCAACGATCTCACCACGACCAACGCTGCGGGCGAGAAGGTGCCGGTGCTCGCCAATCCCGATCAGTACATCGTGTCGGGTGCCGCTCCAAACTTGTCCAACTTGATGACGCGCAACACCTTTGCCGGCGCAACGTGGGATCTGCTTACCCCGGCATGTCGCGACAAGGTGTGGAAGGCGGTACCCGAAGCGTTCGGCGCGCTGTATCTCCAAGGCGTGACCCCGGAGTGCCTGAACCAGGTCGACCTACGCGAATGGTTGCGCAACGCCCCGGCCAAGAAGCCGATGTATTCCAGTGATGCCCAGAAAGCAAACAGCGGAGGCAAGGTGCGCGGTATGCCCAACCTTGGTCTGAAAGAAGACCAGATCGACCTCATCATTGCGTACCTACTCGAGCGGAACTAACGGAGAGAACGAAAAGATGACCATCATCGAACGTCCTTCGCTCACCCCTGTAGTCGCCGGTTCCGGTGTATCTGTAGGCGTGAAGCCATCCCAGGCCTACGGCTCACTTCGTCGCCCTGTCAGCTCCACCGGCTGGCGATCATGGGTGTTCACGGTCGACCACAAGAAGCTCGGCATCATGTACGGCGCCGTAGCGATGTTCTTCTTCCTTGTCGGCGGAGTCGAGGCGCTACTCATCCGTGCGCAACTCGCCGGGCCCAATGGCACGGTGCTGAGCGCCGGGCTGTACAACGAGATGTTCACGATGCATGCCACCACGATGGTGTTCTTGTTCGTCATGCCGATGGCAGCCGGATTCGCGAACTACCTCGTGCCGTTACAGATCGGCGCCCGCGACGTGGCGTTCCCGCGGATGAACGCGTTCGGGTTCTGGTGCTTCCTGTTCGGCGGGATCTTCCTCAATACGTCATGGGTGCTCGGTGGCGCCGCCGACGGCGGGTGGTTCATGTACCAGCCCAATGCGAACGCGTTGTTCTCGCCCAGCCATGGCATCGACTTCTGGGGTCTCGGACTACAGATCACCGGCATTGCGTCACTCACGGGTGCACTCAATCTGATTGTCACCATCCTCAACATGCGTGCACCCGGCATGAAGCTGATGAAGATGCCGATCTTCACGTGGATGATCCTGGTGGTCCAGTTCCTCCTCGTGTTCGCTATTCCGGTCATCACCGTCGCGTTGTTCCTGCTCATGTTCCAGCGTGCGTTCGGTGCCACATTCTTCGATGTCGGTGCCGGCGCCGACCCATTGCTCTGGCAGCATCTGTTCTGGATCTTCGGTCACCCTGAGGTGTACATCCTCGTCTTGCCCAGCTTCGGGATCGTCAGCGAAGTACTTCCGGTGTTCAGTCGAAAACCGCTGTTCGGCTACCGATTTGTGGTGTTCTCCGGTGCGGCGATCGGCTTCACGGGTTGGGGTGTCTGGGCCCACCACATGTTCGCGAGCGGTCTCGGTCCGGTCAGCGTTGCCGTGTTTTCGATGTCGACCATGCTGATCGCGATCCCAACCGGCGTCAAGATCGTCAACTGGACGCTTACCTTGTGGGGCGGCAAGCTGTGGTTCACCACGGCGATGATGTTTGCGATCGGCCTCATCGTCGAGTTCACCATCGGCGGCCTCTCGGGGGTCACCCATGCGGTCGCCCCAAGCGACACGCAGCAGACAGACACGTATTACATCGTCGCCCACTTCCACTACGTCATCTTCGGTGGAGCGGTTCTTGGGATTTTTTCCGGGTTCTACTACTGGTGGCCGAAGATCTTCGGTAAGCGGCTGAGCGAAAAGATCGGCAAGTGGAACTTCTGGGTGACGATCATCGGGATGAACCTCACGTTCGGGCCGATGCACATCATCGGACTCCAGGGACAGCCTCGTCGAATGATGAACTGGACAGAAGCCCGCGCCGGTGAGGGCTTCTTCAACCTCGGCTTCTGGAACCGAGTTTCGTCAAGCGGTGCATTCATCCTGGCCTGCGGTGTGGGTCTGTTCCTGATCAACGTGATCGTCACCACACGAAAGGCCGAGAAGGCGCCGCTCGACCCGTGGGATGCACGCAGTCTCGAATGGATGACGTCGAGCCCGCCGAAAGAACACAACTTCGATTCCATCCCGGTGGTTCATTCTCTCGACGAGTTCTTCCATCGCAAGTACGAGGAGAATCATGAGACCGGCGAGCTCACCAAGGTCGCCACGGCCGAGGAAGTGCTAGCCGACCTCGAAGCTCACGCCGACGCGCATATCCACATGCCGTCGCCGTCGTATTGGCCGATCGTGTTGGCGCTCGCATTACCGATCATGGGCTACGGCATCATCTTCAGTCGGATCCTGATCGTGGTCGGCGGATTGCTCGTCCTACTGTCAATGTTCGCCTGGACCCTCGAGCCTTCGGTGGCCGACGATACCGATTACGATCCGCCGGGCGACCCACGAGCCGACGACGGTGGCCCTACGAAGGAGCTCGCTACCCATGTCTGATCTTGCTCTGCAACCCACGCAAGCCAGCGAGGACGTCCACGCTGCGGGCCATGATGATCACGGCAGTCACGATGACCACGGTCTCGTCCACGCCACATCGACCGGGCTGAGTAACAACAAATTGGGGATGTGGCTGTTCTTGGGCAGCGAGTGTTTGCTCTTCGGCGGCCTCATCTCCACGTACATGTTGTACCGCGGCCGTCACTCTGCGAATCTCGGCCCTGACCAGATCTACGACATCCCATTCACCTCGGTCAGCAGCTTCGTGTTGCTGATGAGCTCGCTGACGATGGTGCTCGCTGTCACGTCGGCGCAACGCCGCGATGAACGCCGAATGAACCTGTGGCTCACTATCACCGCACTGCTCGGTGCCACGTTTGTCGGAGGTCAGGTATACGAGTTCACCTCGTTTTACCACGAGGGCCTTGGGTTCACGACAAGCTTGTTCGGGTCGAGCTTCTACACACTTACTGGATTCCACGGTGTGCACGTCACCGTCGGCATCATCATGTTGATGGCGCTCGTCGGGATCAACAAGCGCGGCCGCATCCCCGGTGACCGGGCCGAAGTCGTCGAGCTGGTGGGGCTGTACTGGCACTTCGTCGACATCATCTGGATCCTCATCTTCACCCTCGTTTACCTGATCCCATCATGAGCGCGACCACCGAGCATCTCGAACGCGCTGGCCACGATTCGGACGGCCACGACTACGTCGAACATCATCCCGACAGCTTCTATGTCAAGATCGCATTGGCGCTTGCGCTGCTCACGGGGCTCGAAGTCACGCTCACCTACGTCGATATCGGTGCGTTGTTCTTGCCGCTCCTGCTCACCTTGATGGTGATCAAGTTCTTCATGGTCGTGTTGTTCTTCATGCACTTGAAGTTCGACAGCAAGTGGTTCAGTTTCTTGTTCTACACGGGACTCGGGCTTGCGGTGGGGGTTTACCTTGCCTTTCTCGCCACGTTCCGATTCTTCATGTCGAGTTAGGTTTGGAGCGGCCCATGTTTGCCCAATTTGCCACTATCGGCGTTGCGGATCCGTGGAAGTTCCAGCCGCACCCCGAGGTCTGGGCGCTAGTCGTGTTCCTCATCGGCGCCTACATTTACATGATTCGGGTGATCGGGCCTCGCGCAGTGCCCGTCGGGCAGTTAGCCGTCTCACATCGACAGGTGGCGGCGTTCGTCGGAGCGATCGCCCTACTGTGGTTCGGGGCCGACTGGCCGGTGCACGATATTGGCGAGAACTACCTCTACTCGGTGCACATGTTTCAGCACATGATCTTCAGCTACTTCGTTCCGCCGCTGGCGTTGATGGCTACTCCTGAGTGGATGTGGAGGGCGCTTGTCGGCACTGGCCGGTTCTACCGAGTGACGTCAAAGTTGGCGAAGCCCATCGTTGCCGGTGTCATCTTCAACGTCGTGGTGATGGTTACCCACGTGCCGGGAGTTGTCAATGCCGCTACAACCAACGGACCGCTGCACTACACGCTGCACCTGTTGGTGATGCTCACCGCAATGCTGATGTGGGTACCGGTGGTCGGACCGTTCAAGGAATGGCAGATCGGTGCCGGGGCAAAGTCGATCTACTTGTTCTTGATGAGTGTGGTTCCAACGGTGCCGGCAGCGTGGCTCACGTTTGCCGAGGGAACCGTGTATTCCCACTATCGCCAGCCCGTGCGGGTATGGGGGCTCACTGTCACCAACGACCAGCAATTGGCTGGCGCGATCATGAAGATCTTCGGCGGTTTGTACCTCTGGAGCATCGTCATCTTCTTGTTCTTCAAACGGTTCGGTCACGGTGATGAGATGGAGAACTCGTACATGCACCCTGACCGCGTTGATACGTTGGCAGCGTTGGAAGATGCTCAAGAGACGCTGACCTACGAGCAGGTAGCCGAGGCGTTCGAGCGCAGCGCGCCGGCGTTAGTCGAATCGAAACAGGCGCCGAGCGAGTAGCGGTGTCGCGACCGCCCACACCGCCAACACGATCCAACTCTGTCCGGGCCGATCGCCGAGCCCGCTGAGCGTGTCACGCAATACGTCGGCCAACGCTCCCGATGGCAACATCCGAGCAGCAATACGGAGCGCGGACGGAAGCTTGGCGAACGGGATCACCATCCCGCCGAGTAGCAACAATACGAGGAAGAGACCGTTCTGCACAGCGAGGTTGATCTCGCCGCGGAGCCGCCCGGCAAGCGAGAGCCCGATTCCGGCGAACGCCATGGTGCCCAACACCACGCCTGCGATGCCGAGGAGCCAGTTCGGCGAGTCGGGACGCCACCCGAGCGCGTAGGCGACCGGCACGAGCACGGCAAACTGCACCAGTTCGACCACCACCACACCGACGATCTTGGCTACCACCAACCGTGTCTGGCCGAGCGGTGTTGCACCAAGCCGCTTCAAGACGTGATACATCCGCTCGAACCCGGTCCCGATACCCAAGCTGACCATGGCCGTACTCATCACCGCCAGCGCTAGCACCCCGGGCGCCAGAAAATCGACGGGGTGGTCGGTGCCGGTGGGAAGCACATCGACCAGGCTGAAGAACACGAGAAGCAACACGGGAATGCCGAGCGTGAGCAACAGTTGCTCGCTGTTACGACTGACCAGGCGCACTTCCGTGCGGATCTGGGTCGTGAGCCGGCTCATCGTTCGGCTTCCGAGCCGCTGGTGAGCCGCCGAAACACGTCTTCGAGCCGTTGAGCCCCGGCGCGCACATCGAGTAGCGGATGTCCCTGGTCGGCGAGCCACCCGGCGAGCTGTGCCATCAGCTTCGGGTGTGGGGGAGCGTCAACCACGTAGACATCGGCGCCGACCCTGCTGACGACGATGCCGATCGAGGCCGCCATGGCGAGGAGATCGATGTCGGGAGCACTCCGGAAGCGGATCTCGTCATAGCCGCTGCGTAGCTCGGAAAGCGTGCCGTTGGCGATCACCTGGCCGGCATCAAAAATGACCACTCGGTCGGCCACGCGTTCGGCCTCGTCGAGTTCATGGGTGGCCAACACCACAGCGCATCCCTGATCAGCGAGATCGCGGACGATGGTGCGGATGGTGTCGCGGCCGTGAACGTCGACGCCAGACGTCGGTTCGTCGAGGAACGCAACGTCGGGACGCGCCGCCAACACAAGCGCGAGCGACAGCCGTTGCTTTTCGCCGCCGCTCAGCCTGCGCCAGGTGGACGAGGCACGCTCGCCGAGGCCGACGAGCTCGACCAGCTTGTGCGGGTTGACACCGCGGTCGTACAGCTCGCAGTAGTGCCGCACCGTCTCGGCCACCCGTGCACTCGGATAGACACCGCCGTCTTGCAACATCACACCCATTCGCTCGCTGAGCCGGCGTTGCTGCAAGGCGGGGTCGAGGCCCAGCACACTCACCGATCCGGCTGAGGCGTGGCGGAAGCCCTCGCATACCTCGATCGTGGATGTCTTGCCGGCGCCGTTGGGGCCGAGCACGGCCGTCACCTCGCCGGCGTTGGCAGTGAACGACACACCGTCAACGGCTGTGATGTTGCCGTATCGCACGACCAGCGAGTCGACCACCACTGTCGCCTCGGTCGCGCCCATATCACCCGACCTTATCGACCGGTCTCGGCAACCCCTCCAGCGCTACCCTGGAGACGTGATCGACATCCGCCTGCTCCGCAACGAGCCCGCTACCGTTCGTGCTGCGTTGGCCCGTCGCGGCAATCCAGAACTGCTTGTCCAGGCCGATGCGGTGTTGGATCTCGATGCGCATTCGCGTGACATCGTCGCGCATCGCGATTCCCTGCGTGCCGAGGTCAATGAAGTTTCGAAACAGGTCGGCGCGCTACTTAAAGCCGGCGACGTCGAAGCGGCAGAGAAATTGCAGGACATCAGTCGGTCGCTCGGTGACGATCAGCGACGCCTGGCGGCCGAGTACGACGAGTTGCAGGCGTCGATTCGTGACCTGCTGCTGAGACTTCCCAACCTGCCGCACCCCGACGCCCCTGATGGTGCGGGCGAAGCCGACAATCCGGTCGTCAAGGGACCGGTCAACATGCCGGCTGAGTTCGGAACCCACCAACGGGTGCCCCACTGGGAGTCGGCAACTGCGCTCGGTATTCTCGACAACGAGCGTGCCACCAAGATCAGCGGTGCGATGTTCACCATGCAACGCGGGCTCGGCGCGATGCTGTCGCGGGCCCTGTGCCAGTACGCGCTCGATCAGATGGCCGACGCGTTCGAAGAGATCCGTCCGCCGTCTCTCGTGACGACGGCAACGCTCACCGCCACTGGCCAATTGCCCAAGTTCGCCGACGATGCGTATTCGATCGAGCGCGACGACCTGTGGTGCATCCCCACAGCAGAGGTGCCGCTCACGTCGATCTACGCAGGTGAGGTGCTCGACGAGGTGCAGCTGCCAATCCGGATGACGGCGTATTCGCCGTGCTACCGCCGCGAGGCAGGTTCGGCCGGCCGTGATACTCGTGGCATGCTCCGTGCCCACGAGTTCGACAAGGTCGAAATCTTGGCGGTGGCATCACCCGAGCAGGGTCCGGCATTGTTGAACGAGTTCGTCGGCCGGGCCGAGGCGCTCATCGCCGGACTCGAACTGCCGTACCGGATCATCGAGATCTGCACCGGCGACATGGGCCAGAGTCATCACCGCAGCTTCGACATCGAGGTGTACGCGCCTGGTTGCGATAGCTGGCTCGAGGTCAGCTCGGTGAGCTGGTTCAGTGACTATCAGGCTCGCCGTGCCGACATTCGGTACCGGGTGGCCGGCGAGAAGGGCACTCGTATCGCGAATACCCTCAACGGCTCGGCGCTGGCCGTGCCGCGGGTTTGGGCCGCCATCATCGAGAACCACCGTCAACCCGATGGCAGCATCGCCATTCCAGCAGTACTGCGCCCCTACCTGCGCGGCACCGTGTCGATACCCTCGCGTTGACGAACACAGCGTTGACGAACACAGCGTTGACCAGCACAGTGATGAAGGGATGGGCCACATGAGCGATCTGGCCTCACATCGGACCGAGTATGAAACTGCCGGGCTCGACGTCGGCGATCTCGACCCAGAACCGATCACACAATGGCATCTGTGGTTTGCCCAGGCAGTCGATGCCGGCTGCGTCGAGCCAAATGCCTTTGTGCTCGGCACGGTCGATGCTGATGGTTCCCCTCAGTCACGGTATCTGCTCGCCCGTGGAGCGGATCCGCGTGGATTTTCGTTCTTCACCAACTACGAATCGGCAAAGAGCATCGAGATGACCGCCCGTCCAGCGGCGAGCCTGCTGTTCAGTTGGCTCCAGTTGCACCGCCAGGTGCGTATCGTCGGCGGCGTCGAGCGGGTGCCCGAGTCCGAGAGCGACGAGTATTTCGCGAGCAGACCGCGAATGTCGCAGATTGGTGCCTGGGCGTCGCCGCAGTCCACGGTGTTGAACAGCCGGCACGAGCTCGACCGCCGGGTCGCCGAGGCAGTTGCCAGGTTCGAAGGCGATGGTCTGGTGCCGCGTCCTGCGCACTGGGGAGGGTGGCTACTCAAGCCCACAGTGGTCGAGTTCTGGCAGGGCAGGCCGAGCCGTCTGCACGATCGTCTGCGTTACCGGCTGGTCGGCGGTCAGTGGCTGATCGAGCGCCTAGCCCCTTGAATCAGCCGTCGTACCTCTCAGCCGTCGTACCTCTCAGCCGTCTTGCCGCTGCCGTCCCAGGTTTCGACGGCATGAACGAGACCCTGCACGAGTGACTCTGTGTGTGGTGCGAGCCCCGGCCCCTCCCAATCCCAGAACAGTGGCGTGGTGCCGCGCACCCGCGGCGGTAGTTCGATCTGGACGCCCTGGTTGCGTGGCAGATTGACAGGATTGAGGTCGTGCAAACCGCGTAACTCGCTGGGGATCCGGTCGAGGTCGGTGGCTACCTCGTATGCCGGTAGCCGAGGGCGCAGCGAACGCCCGATGTGCTCGGCGAGGTCGCGATTCTGTCCGCCGACCAGCAGGGTGGTGAAGTAGCCGCGCCGCCCGAACCCGTGGATGGTAATCACGATGTCGACGTGGTCGAGGAACGTGGCGAGCGTGGCCGAGGCATCGGGTGAGACTTTGGTGGAGGGGATGTGCCACTCGAGCCCCTGTGGCTGGTGCACGCCGTAGTAGCTCGAACCGCTGCGATCAGCCGCCGCGCCCGCGATCACGTCGGTCATCTCTTCCAACGATCCGCCGTGGTAGGCCATGAACCCGAAGCGGCTGCGCAACTCGCACACTTCATCCACGCCAGGGGTAGCGAGCAGTTCCTCGAAGGCACTGCTCACTTGGGCCAGCTCACTTGGGCCAGCTCATTCGGTGCTGGTCCGGTGCGCTCGCCGGCTGAGGTTTGCGTACGCCACCGCAGTGCCGACAACGATCACGAGCGCGAGCGTGACGACACGCCAGTTCTCGTTGAGGAAGTTTTGTGCCTGAGTCTGGACCCGCTGCACCGCGTCGGTGATGGGGTCGCCTTCTTCGTTGATGTCGACTCGCCAGAAGTACCACAGCAGGTAGGCGCCGGAGAGCAGCACGAACGCTCCGGCCACCATCTCGACGTACTGCATCCCGTGGCGGAGCACCTTCAACAGCCCGACGTTGGCCAGCGCAAGCGCAACGGTGAGCGCACTGACCAGCATGGCCATGCCCAGCCCGTAGAACACGACGTTGGTGACACCAGCCGCGTAGCCGGCCCGGCGGACGGTGCCGAACAAGGTGGTCATGAACAACCCGATGGTGCAGCCGATCGAGGCAACGGCGTAGGCGATGCCGTAGACGAACATCGACTTCACCGTGCGGTCACGGCCGCCGGCATCGATCTTCGGAGTGGAGACCGGTAAGCGGTATCCGAACAGCATCGCAATGCCGAGCACGATCAGCACGACACCGATCCCGGCCGTCGCGTACTTGGCGTTCTCGGCGATCCACCCGGTGAAGAATCGGGTGACGGTTCCGACGACGAAGAACACCGTCAGGAATCCGGCTGACACAGCAGCGCTGACCAGCAGCGCGCGACCGATGGGTGCTCGTTGCGCGCCGGCGTCGCTGTTGGAAAGACCGAGGAAATACAGCAGGTAGGTGGGTAGGAGCACAAATCCACACGGGTTGACCGCCGCGACCATGCCGGTGATGAAACTCAGCGACAGGTTCATGCCAGCAACTCGGTCGCGTACGCGCGCAGTGTTGCCTCGTCGAGTTCGCCAGTTTGGCGGACGATGGTGCCGTCAGCGGCGATGAAGAGTGTGACCGGGAACGCCACGATGCCGAGGGTCGCCACAAACGCTCCGTCGGGATCGCGAAGCAGTTCGTAGTTCACCCCGCGGTCATGTGCGAACGAGGCGTTGGTCTCGGGCGTATCGAGTGGGTTGACGCCGACGAACCGGATGCTGCCGCCAAGGTCGGCATGCACCTTCGCGAATGCGGGAAGCTCCCGCTTGCACGGGCCACACGTCGAGAACCAGACGTTGATGATCAGCGGACGGCCGATGAGGTCTTGGGTGGATACGGCGTTGCCGTCGTTGTCCTGCACGGTGATGGCCGCCATGGCGCGACCCTTGACCGTGGCGTTGGTTCCAATGGTGGGTTCTTGGACACCGCCTGGTTGACCGAACTGAGTGACTTCGGCTGCATCGCTTCGGCTGAGTGCATAGCCACCGGCGATGCTGACCACGACCGCGATGCCGATCGACACAGCAACCAATCGACGGTTCACGGCCACGTCGCCCAGGCTACGGCCCTGCCGCCTTGTGTCACCACCGTGGCAATGGTGGCACAAGGCGGGAGGTGGAATCCGTTCAGGTTCAGGTTCAGGTTCAGGTTCAGGTTCAGGTTCAGGTTCAGGCGACGAGGTGTGCCGGAATCCGGACCTCGTCGACGACCAGGAGTGGACGGGGGTGTTTCGGGGGACGGCCTCGCGGTCGCTTATCGACCACGATGCGGCCGGTGTCGAGGAGTTCCCCACCCCACACACCCCACGGCTCAGCGCGTTCGAGTGCCTCGCTCAGGCAGGATTCGGTGAGCTTGCACTTCGAGCAGATCGCCTTGGCGCGAGCGATGTCGATCACGTCATCGGAGAAGAACAGCGGGGTGAGCGTGCCATGGCCATCGGCGCAGCGCGCCTGGGGAGCGCGGACGGCGACCATGGTGAATGTGTCGAGATCGCCGGTCTCATCGAAGTTATCGAATCCATCGAAGTCGATGAACTCGGTGAGCGGGCGGTCGTGGAGCAACGTATGCATGAGTTGGTTTCCTTGGTGATGGTGATGGTGGCGGTGATGGTGATGGTGGCGGTGGTGGTGGTGGTGGTGGTGCTGGTGCTGGTGGTGGAAAACGAAAGAAGCCGTCGGGATCTTGCGATCCCGACGGCCTCGGAGCGGTTCCTGCGACGAACGTGTGTTACGTCGGCTGGACTCCGAGGTGTCGGGTGGTGCGCTTGGCAGTGATACCCATGGCAAACTCGAGCGAACTCATTGCCGTTGCGATGGCTGCCGTTGCGATGGACAGATTCCACTGGTAGCCACGATCGAGCCCGGAACACGGGCGCGCGACAGCGGCGACCAAGGCCTGCTGTTGTACGAGCGACGTGTTCTTCATCGGTGCAGCTTTCTGGTGGAATGCCGGAACTGGGTCCGGCAGTGCGGTTGGCGTCGCGCCACCGAGATGGCACGACAGACTGCAAGCGAACCACGTTCGACGAGCTACGTCAACCGATTAAATCACTTTACCCAAATCATGCTGTCGCACAGTGAAGCCGGGTGTGCGGGCGGGGTGTGCTGGCATCCCGACCTGACTTCACTGGTCTGAGTGGTGTGTCGTCGCGATCAGTGATTCGAACTCGCCACGGCGGACACCCGGTCCCCAGCCGACTGCCCCTCAGCCGCGCGTCACACCACCTCAGCCCGCCGACGATCACAACGCGGCATCGTGAGCGAACACATCCGGTGCTCCAACTCAGCCCGAGGGCTGAGCTTTGGCGTTGGGTTGTTGTCAATGACAGCCCAACGCCAAAGGTTGGGCGGTTTCGCCTCACAGAATCAGGCCGCTAACACGCATCACCAACCGGCATTTTTGCCACAGCCTACAAAACGACTGGGTTGCCCAAAACGACGAACGAGCCAGCCGATGCAGTGACCTGCATCGGCTGGCTCGTTCAAGCGGGATTACTTGGCGGTGACGCTCACGGTGCGCTTGACCGCCGGCTTTGCGGTCTTGACCGCTGGCTTTGCGGTCTTGGCGGCCGGCTTGGCGGCAGACGTGTGGACGGTTTCGCCGAGAAACACGCGCTTGACGAACACGCGGTTGGCGGATTGCACCTTGCTCGCACGATGGAAGAACTCGGCGTTGACGGTCTCGAGCTTCGGAACCCGATCGGCGAACCGGTCGGAGACATCGGGGAGGCGCTTGATGGCGTCGGCGATGATCTTCTCGGCTGCATCGAGCGCCTTGGTCTGGAAGGCGTCGGCCCGGTCGAACAGTTCCTTCGCATCAAGCGAGGGCATCGTCGGGAGATTTGGCATCGTGGGGAGGCTCGGCATGGTTGGCATGGTCAGGGTACGCATGGCCAGTCCTTTCGGTCGGGAGCACCTGTTGTGCTCTGCGGTCATGATAGCCACGAGTGCTAACTATTGCAAGCAGTTCGCCATAAATAGTGAGCACACCACGTGTGTCATTCGCCACTCCGACTGCGCCCGTCTGCCCGTCCCCCATCCCGTCCGAAAGGGCGACCTTTGGCGTTGCGCTGTCATTGACAGCAACCCGACGCCAAAGGTCGGCTGGCACGAGGTGCTCGGACGTCAGTCGGTGGTGGGTTCGGTGGTGGGTTCGGTGGTTGGGAGGTTGACCATGTCTGCCGCCATGAAGATTCGTTCGCGGTAGAACTGCAACTCGGCCACACTCTCGCGAATGTCGTCGAGCGCGCGGTGGGTACCGGCCTTGTACGGACGGCGGTTGTTCAGTGCCGGATACCAGCGGCGGACCAGTTCCTTGACGCTGCTCACGTCGATGCTGCGGTAATGCAACCAGTTCTCGATCTCGGGCAGGTGTTGGTCGAGAAACCGTCGATCGGTGCCGATCGAATTGCCGCACAGCGGCACCTTGCGCGCCTCTGGCACGTACTGCTTGATGAACGCCAGTGTCGCGCTCCCGGCTTCGGCCAGCGTGACGGTGGATGCCCGAATCGACGGCAGCAGGCCGCTCTTGGTGTGCATCTCGAACACGATCGGCTCCATCACCGCGAGCGCCTCGTCGGGTTGGTAGACGACCAGGTCGGGCCCTTCAGCAACGATGTTCAAGTCGTCGTCGGTGATGAGCGTTGCGATCTCGACGATCACGTTCTTCGCTGGGTCGAGCCCAGTCATTTCCAGATCCATCCAAACAAGCACGCTGCGAACACTACGGCACCGGGGCGGTACGGTCGGGATGTGTCCGCCACGAAACCCGAAAGATCGTTCGACCCGACCACGGTGCCAGTCAGTCCCGCCGCAACGGTGATGCTGATTCGCGACATCGTCGGCGATGCCAGCACAGGCACAACGCCAGGCATTGAGGTGTTCATGCTTCGGCGCACACTTGCCGCAGTGTTCGGCAGTGGGATGTACGTCTTTCCCGGTGGGCGGGTCGAGGCGGGCGATGGCGACGATGCCGACCGCTCGCACCGACTGGCCGCAGTACGTGAATGCTTCGAAGAGGCGGGCGTTCTGCTGGCCCGCACATCGAGCGGAGTCCACGTCAGCGACGGGCACCCCGCTTTGGCGGCCCGCCACGGTGTCCACGACGGATCGGTCGACCTCGTCAGCCTGTGCGCCGAACATGCACTCGTACTGGCATTCGACGAACTGGTGTGGGTCAGCCACTGGATCACCCCCATCGGCGAAGCGCGGCGGTTCGATACCCGCTTCTACCTCGCCCCCGCGCCGCGCGAGCAGACCTCGCAACACGACGACAACGAGACCATTGCCAGCCTGTGGGCTCGTCCCGGCGACGCCCTTGCCCGACAAGCAGCTGGCGAACTCACGATGATGCCGCCGACGATCAAGAACCTGCAGTTCCTCACCGAGTTTGCCGACACCGAGGCCGCGATGGCTGTAGCACACGCTCTGCCGCCGCCGCAGCGGATCCTGCCGAAATTGCGGATGAGTGAGGCCGGAAAGCTGCTCGGCGTGTCGCTGCCAGGAGAATCCGGTTACGAAGCGTTGGCCTGATGCGCGTCGAGGGCGGCGTTCACCAACGTGAGCATCCGCGCTGAACAACCGGCCATGTTGGTCGGCGGCGCAATGTCGTCGATGATCCGTTTGGCGATGGCGCGGAACTCGTCGGCGGCAGGCCCCACCCCGTCGAGTGAGATGGGGACACCCGCATCACCACCGGCTGCAACGGCAGGCTCGAGCGGAACCCGTCCGATGAGCGGTACGCCGATCTCGTCGGCCAGCGCCTGTCCACCGCCTTCGCCGAACAAGGCATAGGACTGTCCGTGATCGCAGGTGAACGAGGTCATGTTCTCGATGACGCCGCTGACCCGAAGGAAGCTGCGCCGTGCCATGTCGGCCGCACGAGCGGCCACCTTCTGTGCAGCGAGCGCGGGTGTTGTCACCACGATCATGTCGGTCCGGGGAAGCATGCGGGCCAAGCCCATCTGCACGTCGCCGGTGCCGGGCGGCATGTCGATGAAGAGGTAGTCGAGTTCGCCCCAGCGCACGTCGCGTAAGAACTGTTCGACCGCCTTGGTGAGCATCAGACCACGCCACATGAGTGCGGTGTCTTCGCCGACCAAAAAGCCGGTACTGACCACCTTGAGCGAGCCGCGGCCAATGGTGCGCACATTGGGGATGATCTTCGGTTTGTCGCTGCCTTCGACGTGTTCGGCCTCGAGTCGGTCGTCGATACCGAGCAGCCGGGGCACGGAGAATCCCCAGATGTCGGCGTCGAGCACGCCGACGATGAAACCTTGTGCAGCCACGGCCGCCGCCAGGTTGACCGTGACCGAACTCTTGCCCACGCCGCCTTTGCCACTGGCAATGGCAAGGATGCGGCACGAGACCGGCACTTCGGTATCGGGCGCCTGCTGGCGCGCGTTCCAGCGAGCCTTGGTCATCACCTGGGTCCGTTCGTCGCTGGTCATCTCTCCCCAGTCGATCGAAACCGACCTAACCCCAGGGTGTAGCGCCACCCGCGTTTCGACGTCTTTCTTGATCTGCGCCCGCAGCGGACAGCCGCCGATGGTGAGCTTGACCCCGACGGTCACCTTGCCGTCATCTTCGATCGTGACGGATGGGACCATGCCGAGGGTGACGATGTCGGCCCCGAGTTCAGGATCGATCACCGAACGGAGCAATGCCAAGACATCGGACTCGGAGGGAGGATGAACACGCGACGAATCCACGGAATGATTCTACGAGTGAATCGCGTTACACTCCGTGTCTCGTACCAGAGCAGACTCACCCCAGGAGGACGCATCGTGATCACCCTCACCGAAACCGCAGCGGTCAAGGTCAAAGAATTGCTCGAAGCCGAAGGTGCCACCGATCTGGCCCTGCGGGTCGCAGTCCGCCCCGGCGGGTGTAGCGGGTTCTCGTATGAGATGTTCTTCGACGGCGACTTTGCCGCAGACGACGAGAAGGCGATGTTCGGCACGGTCGGTGCCGAGGTGCAGGTCGTGGTCGACCCGCAGTCGGTGCAACTGCTCGAAGGAGCGACCCTCGACTACAAAGATGGTCTCAATCAAGCTGGCTTTTCGATTATCAACCCGAATGCCACACGCACCTGTGGGTGCGGCAGCAGCTTCAGCTGACCGGCCCGAGCGCCTTCGCGAGCACCTGGTCGAGTTCGGCCGCGTCCCAGATCACATCGATCCGGTCGACGATGCGCCCCGACTTGTCGGTCAGGAAGATCACGGGTTCGTAATCGAGTTTCAATGCTTCGACTGCAGGAGCAGTTGACGTCGCGGTGTTGTCGGTATAGACCTCGGCATGCACGAACACGGCACGACCGGGGTATCCAGCCGAGGCCCGTACCAAGAACTCGAGGCCGGGGCCGCAGGTGCCGGTCTGGCAGTGGGCTGGCGTACCGACCATGTACACCACCGGGAGGCCTGAGCGCAGCGCGTCGGTGAGGGTGGTTTCGTGGAACGGGCACGGTGGGACGCGCGTGCACACCGGATCTACCCCACGCGGACTGGCAGTGGTGGGGGTGTCGAACGGGGCAAGCTTGGAGCCGACCGTTGGGATGGCGACATCTGCCGGGTCGAACAACTGGAACGCCGACGGGCCATCGATGGCACCGTCAACTTCAAAGCTGTACAGGCCAGCGTTGGGCAATTGCACGTTGATCGCCCAGTATGGGATCGTCATATCGGTGCCGTGAATCGGCGCCGTGAATGCCATCACCCGCTTGCCGCCGGCGTCGAGCACATGTCCGGTGATGGTGTCGGGGCCACGCTGGAACAGCGTCTGGTCGCGTGCTGCGAGTGATACCGGAAGGCGGACCGAACCGGGAGTGAGTGAGGTGTTGGTGAATCGTCGGGCGATGACGAATCCGTCTGTGGCGTTGGCGATGGGCAATCCGGCCGTCGAAACGCTGGACGAGGAACTGGACGAGGAACTGGACGAGGAGCTGGAGCTGCACGATGCCAGCAATGCGGCGGAACCCATCGCGAGAAACGACCGTCGATCGACACGCATTACCCGCAGGCTATCGCAGCTGTCGGCGGCCGATGCCCTACGATGATCATCATGAGTAAACCAGTCGGTCCCTATACACCTGTCGTCCGTGCCGGCGACTGGATCATCGTCAGCGGTCAACTCGGCATTGCAGATGGTGCCATCGTCGCCGGAGGTGTTGCCGCCCAGACCGCGCAATCAGTCGACAACCTCAAAGCGCAGCTGGCCAGTGTCGGCGCCACCATCGCCGACGTGGTCAAGACGCTCTGCTTTCTCACCGACATGGACACCTTCGCCACGTTCAACGAGGCGTACGTGGCGGGCTTCGGCGACTCGCGGCCGGCACGCAGCACCATCGGTGTCGCGGCGTTGCCCCTCGGCGGAGCTGTGGAGATCGAAGCGTGGGCATACCAGCCGGTCGACGGAATGCGGTAGGATCGCCCCGTGCCTGGTGCTATCGCCATCATCATCGCCCTGTTGATCTTTCCGGTCATCGCATGCATGGGCTGCGCTGCTATCGCAGCCGTCCTCGGAATTGCCCTGAACCACGACGCGCAAGTGCGCCACGAGGGCAGCGAACTGCTCGATGTCAACGTCTGAGCAATCTGTACCCGAACCCTGACGACATGCACGTTCACGACGAGACCACCGCGAGGTTGGCCGAAGCCATCCTTGCGTATTCGGTACAGCGGATGCAGATGGATCCACCTCCGCTCGACCACGGGTCGACCGCCCGGGAGTTGGCCGATCGAGCCGGACCGACCATCACCGCCACCGGAATCGGTGGGCTCGAGGCATTGCGGGTGTTTGCTGAGGTACTCGGCCCGGCATGCATCAGCGTCGATCATCCTCGGTTCTTGAGCTTCGTCCCCGCTGCACCTACCGAGGCGTCGATCCTGTTCGATCTCGTTGTCGGTGCCTCGAGCATCTTTGCCGGCTCGTGGCTCGAAGGGTCGGGAGCGGTGTATGCAGAGAACGAGGCGCTGCGCTACGTCGCCGACCTTGCCGGGTTCCCGGCGGCGGCTGGCGGGGTGTTCGTCAGCGGCGGAACCGCCGGCAACCTCAGCGCCCTCATCGCCGCGCGGTGGAGGTGGCGGCAGCGCGCAGGCGGCCGTCATGACCGCACTCGTGGTCTGATCATCACCTCGAGCGGAACCCATTCCAGTGTTGCATCTGCCAGCCGTGCGATGGACGCCGACGTGCTCGTCGTTCCCGCCGACGAACAGGGTCGGCTGCACACTGAAGCCCTCGATGCTGCCATCGCCGGGATGAGCGCTCCCGATCTCGAGCGCGTCTTCGCGATCGTGGCCACATGCGGCACCACGAATGCCGGGGTGATCGATCACCTTGACGGTGTGGCCGACGCAGCCGAGCGACTCCGCATCTGGATGCACGTCGACGGTGCATACGGAGGCGCTGGTTTGGCGGCCCCCAGCGTGCGACCGCTGTATATCGGAATCGAGCGCGCCGACAGCTTCATCGTCGACCCGCACAAATGGCTGTTTGCACCCTTCGACTGTTGCGCGCTCATCTACCGCGACCCCGAGATCGGCCGTTTGGCCCACACCCAGCACGCCGAGTATCTCGACGTACTTCACGGCAGTGGGGATGAGTGGAATCCGAGTGACTTCGCTCACCACCTGTCGCGGCGAGCGCGCGGGCTGCCGTTCTGGTTCAGCCTCGCCACGTACGGAACAGAGCAGTACACCGAGGCCGTCGAAACCACGTTGCAGGTCGCTCATGCCGGTGCCGAGCTCGTCGACGCCGCTGCCCACCTCGAGTTGATCATGAGGCCTGAGTTGAGCGTGGTGATGTTCCGCCGAACCGGGTGGAGCCCCGCTCAGTACCAGGACTGGAGTGACCGGCTGCTGTTGTCGGGCGCGGCGTTCGTCACGCCGTCTGCGTGGAACGGCGAGACCATCCTGCGGATCTGCGTGGTCAACCCGCGCACCACGGTGGGCGATATCGCAATGATCATCGAGTCGCTGGCCTGATTTGTGGCTGATCTACTGATTCGTCATGCACGCTTGGTTGCCACTGTCGATCCCGTCCGGCGCGAATTGGCCGGCGGATGGGTCAGCATCACGGCTGGATTGATTGAAGCGGTCGGCTCGTCGAGCGACCCTGAGCCGTTGGCCACTTCGGTCATCGACGCAGCAGACTGCCTGGTCACCCCCGGGCTGATCAACACCCACCATCACATCTTCCAGAACCTCACCCGGGCCTACCCTCCGATGACCGACAAGCCGCTGTTCGGTTGGCTGCAATCGCTCTATCCGCTGTGGAGGGCGATCGACGAAGCAGCGGTATACGCATCGGCCTTCGTCGGTCTTGCTGAACTGGCGCTCAGCGGATGCACCACCTCCAGCGATCATCTCTATCTGCATCCCCGGGGGGGCGGTGATCTGCTCAGCGCCGAGATCGCTGCCGCACAGGCGCTGGGTGTGCGGTTCCACCCGACACGCGGTTCGATGTCGCTGAGCGTGAAAGACGGCGGCCTGCCGCCCGACGATGTGGTGCAAGACGACGACGAGATCCTCGCGGCGAGCGAGGAAGCGGTGCATCGCCATCACGACCGATCACACGGTGCCATGGTTCGCATCGCGTTGGCGCCATGTAGTCCGTTCAGCGTCACCGAGGACTTGATGGTGAGATCGGCCGAACTCGCCGAACGTCTCGATGTTCGCCTCCACACCCATTTCGCGGAGAATGCCGAGGACGACGAGTTCTCGCTGGCCACGTTCGGATGCCGGCCGATGGAGTACTTGGAACGCACCGGGTGGTGTACCGACCGTGCATGGGTGGCGCACTGTGTGATGCCCAACGCCGATGAGATCGGCCGTCTTGGCGCGGCGGGCATCGGTGTAGCGCATTGTCCAAGCAGCAACATGATCCTCTCGTCGGGCATCTCGCCGATCATCGCGATGCGAGCGGCTGGAGTCAAGATCGGACTCGGCGTCGATGGATCATCATCAGCCGACAGCGCCTCGCTGTGGCTCGAAGCCCGCCAAGCCATGCTGCTGGCCAAGCTGCGCGATGGAGCGCACCAGGGCACGGCCCGGATGGCGCTCGAGTGTGCCACCATCGGCGGTGCCGGCTGTCTGGGTCGCGAGGGCGAACTCGGGGTGCTCGCTCCCGGCGCGGTGGGGGATGTGGCAGTGTGGAAGCTCACCGGGCCCGTGTTCGCCGGTGCCCTGGCTGACCCGGTCGAGGCGTGGCTGCGATGCGGGCCGACGAGTGCCTGGTACACCGTGGTGAACGGCAAGGTCGTCGTCGAGCAGGGCCGCCTCGTGCACCCCGAACTCGAGTCGGTGTTGCGCGACCATTCGCGTGAGGCGGCGCGGATCCAACGGCTGTAGCCGGTCTGTGACAGCTGACCGGTGACGCCGCCACGCCAGCTCGGTCGACCACACTGGGAGGTGCCATGACCGCTCCTGTTCCACAACCGCGCTACTACGACACCGGTACGTCGCGCCGATCGTTCCTACTAGGCGCGGGTGCGGCGCTGCTGGTCGGTGGAGCGACCGCTGGGTTGGCGCTTGGTACCGACGTGTTCGACGGTGTGCTCAACGACGTGTTCGGCGGAAACGATGGCAGCGGCGCGAAGAACTCGGGCGACGGCTCATCGGTAGAACCCGACTCGGGCGGTGGCGGTGGCGGCAACGGCGTCGTCGAAGGCGCCGACAAGACGCCAGGCGCCAACACCGGTGGCAACGGTTCGTCTGGCGCGCGGCCCACCTCGATGGCGATGGTCGGCGACTCGATCACCGCCAGGTCAAAGAACGCGCTGGTCTTCACGCTGACGGCGATGGGGTTCGACGGCATCACGATCAACGGACTCACCAGCAGACGGATCGAGATCGGCGACGGGTCGGCTGCCCCGCTCTCGGGAATCAAATCGATGTATCAGATGCTCGCGTTCGGGGTGAAGCCCGAGGTCTGGGTGATTGCGCTCGGCACCAACGATGTCGGCCAATACAGCGGTGCCGAGGACTACACCCGGCTGATCGATGCGATGGCATCGATGCTGCCGGTTGAGATGCCGTTGGTGTGGGTGGATGTGTACCGCCCCGAGTATCTCGACGCCTCACGGTTGTTCAATCAGTTGCTCGGTGAGTACATGGACAAACGCGGCAACGCCGTAGTAGCACACTGGTACGACCTTGCCGCGGCACCCGACCAGAACATCTTGCAACACGATCACATCCACCCGAACGATCGTGGCACCGCGGTGTTTGCCTCGCTGGTCAACGACGCAATCGCAACCTTCACCACCCCGTGATCGGCCGATTTCGGATCCGCTACGTGCCCCAGCGGGACTGACCGAAGCGGTAACCGACCGAGCGGACAGTCTGGATGAGGTTGGCCTGTTCCTCGCCGAGCTTGGCCCGTAGCCGGCGGATGTGCACGTCGACCGTGCGGGCACCGCCGTAGTACTCGTAGCCCCACACCCGCGACAGCAGGATCTCACGGGTGAACACCTTGCCCGGGTTCTGCGCCAGGAACTTCAACAACTCGTACTCCATGTACGTCAGGTCGAGCGGTCGGCCCTCGATCGACGCCTGATAGGTCTCCAGGTTGAGCGCGAGGCCGCTGTATTCGACCAGTTCGGGGCGGACACCGCCTCCACCACGCCAGAACAGGTGCTTCAACCGTGCCTCGACCTCGACCGGGTGGAACGGGGTCAGACAGAAGTCGTCGAACAGATCGTTGCGGAGTTCGAGATCTGCCAATTGGGAACCGCTGACGAGCACGAGGAGCGGCGTTACCGGGGTATCGCGCTTACGAAGCGACCGGCACAACGCCCACGCGCCCTCCGGGTCTTGGTCGCACGACACCACGGCACCGCCCCAGCCGGCAGCAGGCTCGTTGGCCGCGGCGGCCTCGGTGGAACCGACGGCCTTCCACCGGAATCCCCCCAGGTCGAGCGTGCGCGCCAGATCAGGTGGAGGCGGGTCCGGGAAGACAGCGGCTAGTTCCATTGCGACTAGAGCGCTCTCAGGTAGCGGTCGATCTCATACGCACTCACGTGGGTCTTGTAGCCGCGCCATTCATTGCGTTTGTTGCGCAGGAACCACTCGAAGATGTGTTCGCCGAGTGCCTCGCGGACCAATTCGGATCGTTCCATCACCTTCAACGAATCACTCAGTGATTGCGGAAGCTGGCCGATGCCGAGTGCACCGAGCTGGGCATCGGTCAACTCGAATAGGTTCGACTCGGCCTCTGGCTCGAGCACGTAGCCTTCGGCGATCCCCTTCATCCCGGCTGCAAGGAGTACGGCGAACGCCAGGTACGGATTGCATGCCGGATCGGGCGAGCGGTATTCGATCCGCGTCGCGCTCGGGTTGCCCCGTTTCGGGATGGGTACACGGATCAGCCCGCTGCGGTTGTTGCGCGCCCAACTGATGTGCACGGGTGCCTCGAAACCGGGCACCAACCGCTTGTAGCTGTTGATCGTCTGGTTGGTGATTGCGGTGATCTCGGCGGCGTGGCGCAACAACCCTGCCATGAAGCTCTTCGCAACCGGCGACAGGTTGTGTGGATCGTCGGCGTCGTAAAATGCGTTCTCGTCGCCACGGAACAGCGACATGTGTACGTGCATGCCGCTGCCCTGCACACCCTCGAGCGGCTTGGGCATGAACGTGGCATGCACGCCGTTGGCCGCTGCTACCTCTTTGACGACCAGGCGAAACGTCATGATGTTGTCGGCCATGGTGAGCGCGTTGTCATGCCGAAGGTCGATCTCGTGCTGGCTCGGCGCATCCTCGTGGAAGCTGTACTCCACCGGGATGCTCATCGTCTCGAGCGTGCGAATCGTCTGCTTGCGGAGTGATCCGGCCACGTCGGTCGTGGTGAGGTCGAAGAATCCGGCTTCATCCAAGGGAACCGGGGTGGTGCCCCGCTCGGGAGGCGCGAAGTAGAAGAACTCGATGTCGGGTGCCACGTAGAACGTGAACCCGGCTTCGTGGGCGGCCTGCAACTGGCGGCGCAGCACCTGGCGTGGGTCACCCTGGAACGGGGTGCCGTCGAGCCCGTGAATATCGCAGAACACGCGTGCTTCCGGAGACTTCGGATCACCCCAGGGCAACACCTCGAACGTGTTCGGATCGGGGATCGCCAACACATCGCTTTCTTGCACCCGACTGAACCCGTCGATCGAGGAACCGTCGAAGGTCATGCCGTCTTCAAGTGCGTTTTCGAGTTCAGCAGGGCTGATCGCGAAGCTTTTCAGTGTGCCGAGCACGTCGGTGAACCACAGCCGAATCAGCCGGACGCAGCGTTCTTCAACGGTGCGCAGTACGTAGTCACGTTGCGAATCGAGCACCGTCATGACTCCAGTCTTGCTCGTGGGAATGGGGTGGAGTACACCAGAGTTGAGGCCGGAGGTGGCTGGCCCCAACTCGGGTGCTACTCGCGAGTGCCGCTTGCGGCGCTACTCGTTCAGCCGCAAACGCTCTCGAGGAGCAGGCGCGTGACCGTGTACGGGTCTGCGTTCGCATTCGGGCGACGATCCTCCGCGTAGCCCTGGCCGGTACGACCGACCTGCCACGGGATGCGGATGCTGGCACCACGGTTGCTGATGCCGTAGCTGAACTTGTTGTACGGGGCGGTCTCGTGGGCGCCGGTGAGGCGGCTTTCGATGTCGTGGCCGTACCCCTTGATGTGTGCGTCGATGCGCTTACCGATTGCTTTGCAGGCTGCCTCGATCGCCTTCATGTCGGTGTCTTCGCGCATCGCCTTCGTGGAGAAGTTGGTGTGCATTCCGGCGCCGTTCCAGTCACCTTTTTGCGGCTTCGCATCGAAGCTGATGACCACGTCGTAGTCCTCGGCGATGCGGTGCAACAGCCAACGGGCGACATGCAGGTGGTCGCTGACTGCGAGCGCCTCGGCCGCGCCAACTTGAAACTCCCACTGTCCTGGCATCACTTCGGCGTTGGTGCCTTCGATCATCAGGTCGGCATCGAGGCACGCCTGGGTGTGTTCTTCGATGATGTCGCGCCCGACAACGCGGCCTGCGCCGACGCCGCAGTAGTACGGACCCTGGGGGGCGGGGAACCCGTTCGCCGGGAAGCCGAGCGGGCTGCCGTCGAGCTTGAGCATCGTGTACTCCTGCTCGATACCGAAGATCATCTCGTGCTTGGCGTATTTCTTGGCCACCTTTTCGAGTGTCGAGCGGGTGTTGGTCGGGTGTGGCTTGTCGTCCTTGGCCAGGTGAACATCACACATCACGAGTACGTTGTCTCCACCGCGCAGCGGGTCCGGGCACACGAACACCGGCTTCAACTCACAGTCGCTGCTCTCGCCGGTGGCCTGGTTGGTGGAGGACCCATCGAAGCCCCAGATGGGCAGTGGCTTGCCAGTGGCGACGATCTTCGTCTTCGACCGCAGCAGCGGAGTCGGCGTGGTGCCATCGATCCAGATGTATTCAGCTTGGTATGACACGTCGTTTCCTTGGTGGTACTCGGGGCCGCGAAGGCCTGGTGGAGGGAGCTGCTGCACTGTGACAGCGAGCTATTACTCCATCGTTGCCCCAATGTGAACGCTGTGTGAAACTGAGGTCAGTACAGTCGTGCCGTGACTGGACAACGGGCCCGCGTTCGCGCCCAACTGACCGGCGAGATCAAACAGCTTGCCCGCACGCAGCTCGCCGAAGTCGGCGCGCCGAACCTGTCGTTGCGGGCGATCGCCCGCGATCTTGGCATGGCGAGTTCGGCGATCTATCGGTACTTCGCCAGCCGCGACGAGCTCCTCACTGCGTTGATCATCGACGCGTACGAGGCGATCGGGGCGGAAGCGGAACGTGCCGATCGCGAACTGGGCCCCGCCGAAGCGGCACTTCGCTGGTCGACAGCGTGCTGGGCGGCATACCGGTGGTCGTTGGCCAACCCGGCCGAGTTCGCACTCATCTTCGGCACGCCGGTACCTGGTTATATGGCGCCGCCCGACACGATCGGGCCGGCATCACAGTTCACGGTGGTGCTCCTGTCGATCGTCGAGCAGGTGCAGGCGACAACGTGGAACTCGCAGGCCACCTCACCATCAGGCCAGCTGCCACTGTCCGACGTGGTACGTGCCGATCTTGTCGCGCTCACGGATCGAGTCGGCACCACTGTTCAACCGGAACTGATGATGATCGGCCTGCATTTGTGGGTCAGCCTAATCGGCACGATCAGCTTCATTCTCTTCGGCCACTTCAACAACGTGATCGAGGATCAGGAGGCGTTCTTCGAGACCACAGTCCGACTGCTCGGCGCCGAAATGTTCGGCCAAGCGCAGTGTTAGCGGCTACCGGCGGGTGGCTGGTTCCAGTCAGCCAGCACGGTGACGCTTGCTCCCGCTGGGTCGCGTTCGGCGATGATGACGTGGTGGCGAGACGGGTGATTGCGGGATGGGTCTTTGCGCGTGCCGGGTTGTAACACGGTGACCGTGCTCGGTGCCCGTTTCGGCGTGGTAGAAACCGAGATGACCGAGGCTCCGGCGATGAACATCGTCGCCATCGCGCGACGTTCGCGCTCGTTGGCACCCATCAACGTGGCGAGTGCGGTGACAACATAGCTACCTGGCTGATCGAGGTGATCGCTGAGTACTTCGACGTCCTCGCGTCGCAACTCGATGACCGTGCGATCCAACTGGTCGCGCACGGTGCGGACCATCTGCAGGTACGCGACGAGCATCGACTGATCATCGTCGGGATCGAACGCAACTTCTACCCCGTTTGCCGCAATGGTGCCGAGGGGTGACACCTGCAGCGACACGCGTGGAGGGAGCAACTCATCGAACGTGGCGCCGTACAACGTGGTGATCGCATCGACCGAGTCGTCGTCGAGTGGCCAGGTGCCGGACTCGATCGACTGCAGGTCCTCGACACTGAAACGTCCGTCGCTGTGCCGGCTGAGCCGCCACAGGTACTGTTTGTTGCGCACTCGGTGGCCGCACAACAACGAGGCGAAGCGTCTGGCAAACATCGCGCTGGTGATGTCGATGTGGTCGTATCCGCCCATTTCCTCGCCCTCCTCGCCCGCTCGGCCCTGTAGCGCAGTCTGCTATCGGCAACCCTAAGTGAGAACTTGAGACATTCCGGAACATTTCTTCGAAACTGTTTCTGCGTCCCTACCGGGGGACCGCCGCTGTCTTCAAGGCTGACCTTTGGCGGTGGGTTGTTGTCAACAGGTTGTCGCAAAATGCGGGTGGGGTTGGCGGTACCCGGTCCCGGTCCCGGTCCCGGTCCCGATCCCGACCCCGGCCCCGGCCCCGGCGGTGCGCTCGCGTCGCGGCGTGAACGTTCGTCGAGTGGCAGGCGCGTGTGGTGGACCCCTGCATCAGTGACCACGACGGCTGTGCGGGCAGGATCGCGTCGACTTACATGTCGCCAGCCCCGATAACTCGACGCGACTTGGCACCGCAACAACGGGTAGGCCCGGCGGGTGGGGTTGGCGGCACCCGATCCCGATCCCGGTCCCGACCCCGACCCCGACCCCGGCCCCGACCCCGGCCGTGCGCTCGCGTCGCGGTGTGAACGCTCGTTGCATGACAGTCGCGTGTGGTGGAAGTCTGCATCAGTGACCACGACGGCTGTGTGGGCAGGATCGCGTCGAGTTTCATATCGCCAGCGCCGATAACTCGACGCGACTCCTCCCGGAGAGGCGCAACGGGGAGGATCGCGTCGAGTTTCATATCGCCAGCGCCGATAGCTCGACGCGACTCCTCCCGGAAAGGCGCAACGGGGAGGTCCCGGCGCTGGCTGGTACGGTCTGACCTTGATCGAGACACAACAGCAGAGAACGAGAGCCCGATGAACCGTCGCCCCACTGCCGTAGCGGTCATGGCCGGAATGCTTGGGTCGATCCTCGCACTCGCTCCACTGAGTCCACTTCCGTCGCAGCGTGTCGAGGCCGCAGTGCCGACGGGATTCACCCAGACCAACGTTGCTTCCGCTGTCGAACCCACCGGGATCGAAGCCCTGCCCGACGGGCGAATCGTCGTGCTGCAGCAAGGTGGCCAGGTGCGACTGCTGGTCAATGGGGTTCTCCTTCCGGCCGTGGCGCTCGATCTGGCGGTCTGCAGCGGAAGCGAACAGGGGCTGCTCGGCTTTGTCAGCGACCCGCAGTTCGCCGTCAATCATCTCGTCTACCTGTACTACACCGACCCCAAAGCCAGCGCGCCTGGTGGTTGCGTCAACCGGGTCAGCCGGTTCTCGATGGTCGCCAATGTGATTGATCCGGCGAGCGAAGTGGTGCTGATCGACGGCATCTCGTCGGCCAGCGGTAATCACAACGGTGGCGACCTTGCATTCGGTGCGGACGGGTTCCTGTATGTGTCGGTCGGTGATGCAGGAGGCGACCCTCGCGGCGATTCCGGGTCATCGGGCAACAACAACGCGGCACAAGACCTGAGCTTGTTGAACGGCAAGATCCTGCGCGTCAACCCCGCCACGGGTGAGGCCGCGCCTGGCAACCCGCTGATCGGAGGGGGCGGTGTGGCATGCCGAACCCGGGGTAACACGTCGTCCACGCCGACGACCGCTTGCGCCGAACTCTACGCGTGGGGTCTGCGCAACCCGTGGCGGATCGCTTTCGACCCGAATCCTGGTCCTCAACGATTCTTCATCAACGATGTCGGCCAGGGCACCCGGGAAGAAGTCGACCTCGGCGCGATGGGGGCGAACTACGGCTGGAACATCAGCGAAGGGCAATGCCTCCAGGGCCAAAATCCGCCGTGCTCTGGCCCGGCCGCCGGATTGACCGACCCGATCACCGACTACCCGCATACGGGCTCACGGAGCTTCATCACGGGTGGGGCCTTCGTGCCCAATGGCGTCTGGCCGGCAGCGTTCGATGGCGGCTACCTGTTCGCCGATGGTGGCAGCGGTGAGATCTGGCTACGCAAGGCCGATGGCAGCGTCGACTACGCCAGTCCGTTCGCTACGGGGGCGCAGGGGCTTGCCGACATGGTGTTCGTGCCGGAGGGCGGTGGCTTGTCGCTGTACTACACGATCGCGAGATCCACGTCGAACTCGGTCCGCAAGATCAGCTTTGCCTCGGCCCCCGCAGCGCCGTCCGGACCTCTGGCATTCGTCGCAGCACCGCCGGGCACCCGTTTGCTCGACACCCGCCTACCGGCAGCGGGCGGCGCGCCGATTCCTGCGGGCACCAACCGGCTCGTGCCCACCGGATTCGACGGCGCGGTCACCCGGGCGGTGCTCGTCAGCATCGCCGACGTGCTGCCTGTGGCCGACGGTTTCATTACGGCGTGGGCAGGTCCTTCGCCGCGACCGACCACCGCCAATGTCAACGCCCGGGCAGGCGAGACCGTGTCCAACATGGCGATCGTGCCGGTCGATGCCACCGGCGGGTTCACGTTGTTTTCGTTCTCGACCGCGCACGTGGTGGTCGATCTGCTCGGCCGGTTTGATTCGGTGCCCGGCGCGGTGTCAGCCGGAAGGTTTCAGGCGGTCAGCCCATCGCGACTCGCCGATACCCGCACTGCCGCAACAGCAGCCAACGTGTACACCCGAGTCGCTGGTTCTCCGTATCCGCGGGTCAACGTACCCATTGCCGGCCGCGGCGGGCTGCCCGCCAGCGGCATTGCCTCGGTGGTGTTGGTGGTCACCGCACTCGCCGGTGACATCTCGACCGGCGGGTTCCTCACCGCCACGGCTGGCGGCGCGGCCTGGCCAGGCACAGCCAACGTCACCACCAATGGCGCTGACGACGTACGGCCCAACACGGTCGTGGTGTCGCTCGGCCGGGATGGAAGCATCGATCTGCACCTGTTCGCCGTCCACGATGTCGTGGTGGACGTAGCGGGATGGTTCACCGACTCGTCGGCGCCGCCTGCTACCGCAGGACGGTTCATCTCGCTTCCGCCGACCCGTGAGGTCGATACCCGCATCGGCCAAGGATTCGCCAGGCTCTCCGCGTTCGGCACACGGGTACTCGATCCACTGTCGGTGCCACCCACCGCAGCAGCACTTGCGCACAACATCGCGATCGTCGACAATTCCGCACCGGGCTTCATCACCCCGTACCCGGGTGGTCCGTTGCCGCTCGTGGCCGCCGGAAACGTCACGGCACCCGGCCAGGTGCGATCGATCCTCACGTTCACACAGCTGAGCCCGACAGCGACGATGTCGTACTACAGCTTCATGGACACCGACCTGGTCGTAGACGTCACCGGCTACTTCGAGGGCTGACCATCGATGCTCTCCGACGGACTGGGTAGTCTCCACGTGTGACACGGTTGCGGATCGCGCTCGCTCAGATCAATCCCAAGGTCGGTGACATCGACGGCAACCTTGCCAAGATCGCCGAGTTCTACGACCAGGCAGAGGCGGCAGGTTGCGACATCGTTGCCTTCCCCGAGCTGGCTATCACCGGATACCCGCCGGAGGATCTGGTGCTCAAGCCGGGCTTCGTAGCCGACAACCGTTCGGCACTGGCCACGCTTGCCGCCAGAACACGGCGCTGTGTTGCGGTGGTCGGCTTCGTCGACGCCGACCGTGACATCTACAACGCTGCTGCGGTCTGTGCCGGCGGAACGGTCGTCGGCACGTATCGCAAGCGGCTCCTGCCGAACTATGCGGTGTTCGACGAGGCCCGCTACTTCACCCCTGGCGACCTCACCTCGGGCGACCTCACCCATGGACAGGACAGCGACCCGTACGAGCTGTACCTCATTGGCGGTGTCAAGGTCGGGATCAGCATCTGTGAGGACGTCTGGAGCCCGACTGGCCCATTGGCCCAACAGGCCGCGGGGGGCGCCGAGCTGAACATCAATATCAACGGTTCCCCCTATCATGTCGGCAAGATCGCAGACCGTGAACGAATGCTCGCCACCCGGGCCGCCGATGCCAGCTGTGCGCTGGTGTACGTCAATCAGGTGTGTGGTCAGGACGAGCTGGTCTTCGATGGCGGCTCGCTCGTGTTCGACGCGGATGGTGGCCTGGTGGCCCGCGGGGCACAGTTCGTCGAGGAGTTGTTGATCACCGATATCGAGATCGAGCCGGTCTATCGCAAGCGACTGCTCGACCCGCGCGGGCGCGTCACCGTCGACCAATGGCCGATCGTCGTGGTGGGTGAACACCCGGTTGTCCACCATGTTCGGCTGCCGCCGCGGATCGTAGAACCACTTGCGGCCGATGCTGAGCTGTACTCGGCGCTGGTGCTGGGTACACGCGACTACGTCGTGAAGAACGGCTTTACCGACGTGGTCATCGGGTTGTCCGGTGGCATCGACTCCACGCTCGTGGCTTGTGTCGCCGTCGACGCACTCGGTGCCGGTCACGTTCATGGGGTCAGCATGCCCAGCCGATACAGCAGTGATCACTCCAAGTCCGATGCTGCGGACCTCGCTGAGCAGCTCGGTATCGGCTTGCGCACCATTGCCATCGAGCCTGTATTCGCTGCGTACCTCGACATCACCGCTGCGTCGTTCGCTGACCGCCCCGCCGACCTCACCGAAGAGAACCTGCAGAGTCGCATCCGCGGCACCACGCTGATGGCGTTGTCGAACAAGTTTGGGTGGATGGTGCTCACAACCGGCAACAAGAGCGAGATGGCAGTCGGGTACTTCACCATCTACGGCGATTCGGTCGGCGGGTACGGCGTGATCAAGGATGTACTGAAGACCCGCGTGTACGACCTGTGCCGCTACGTCAACGAACGTGCCGGTCGGACGCTCATCAACGAGAGTGTCATCACCAAGCCACCGTCGGCCGAACTGCGCCCCGATCAGCGTGACGACGACAGCTTGCCGCCCTATGACGAACTCGATCCGATCCTGAGTTGGTACGTCGAGCGCGACCGCACCGCCGCCGAGATCATCGAGATGGGGTATCCCGAAGCGCTGGTCCGCCGGATTGCGCGTCTCGTCGACCTTAACGAGTACAAGCGGCGTCAGTGTCCGCCAGGGGTGAAGGTCAGCGCCAAGGCGTTCGGTAAAGACCGACGACTCCCGATCACCAACGGCTACCGCGGCTGAGGCCTACGCCGCCCAAGGTTCACCGCCCAACGTTCACCGCAAGCTCACCTCGCGTTCGCGTGGCCCTGACATTGGATGGCGCATCATGATCTTCGCCGAAGGAGGCAGACATGATCGACATGACCGAAATGACCAGTGAACACCATGACTCCGATCGTCCGCTGCTGTTGGACATTCCGGATGCCGTCCCAATTTTCCCTCCGCCCCCGCAGGCGGCCGTTGCTCCTCCCCGACACGGCCGACTGCTGGGGGCGGTTGCGGCTACTGCTGTGCTGTCTTCGGCTCTAGGCGCCGGTGCGGCCATCGTGGTCACCAGACGCGACAGGGTCAACCCCGTTGCTGCGGCGTCGGTCGCAGTGTCTGCGAACCCGGCGTTGCCGTCTGATCCGTCTGTTTCCAGGTTCAACATCACCTCGATCGTTGCCCGAACAACACCGTCGGTCGTCTCGATTCATGTGAAGACCACCGGCACCGACATCTTCCAGCAGCAAGTCACTCAAGAAGGCACCGGTACGGGCTTCGTCGCCAGCGCCACCGGTCTGATCTACACCAACGCCCATGTGGTCGCTGATGCGACCGAAGTCCAGGTCACGATGGCGGATGGGAGCACTGTCACGGGCAAGGTCGTCGGCGTCGACAAGACCGACGATCTGGCGGTCGTGAAGATCGACGTGAAGGCAGGCGCACAAGAGCTCGTGCCGTTGCCGATCGGCTCATCGAAGAACATGCACGTCGGTGACCCGGTTGTCGCCGTCGGAAATGCGCTTGCGCTTCCTGGAGGCCCGACCGCCACGGCAGGCATCGTCTCGGCGCTCAACCGTTCGATTGACACCAACAACGGTGAGCACCTCGCCAGACTCATCCAGACCGACGCTGCGATCAATCCAGGCAATTCGGGTGGTCCGTTGCTGAACTCGGCGGGTGAGGTGATCGGGATCAACACGGCTGGGGCATCCAACGCGGAAAATGTCGGGTTCGCAATCGCACTCGACACGGCCAGGCCGATCCTCGAAGAACTCGAACAGGGCAAGGCCCACGTCAAAGCGTTTCTCGGTGTGAGAACCCAGACCGTCGACGAGACCGTGGTCCAACAATTCAACCTGACGGTGAAGGCCGGCGCCTACGTGGCAGACGTGACGTCCGATACTGCGGCTGCGGCGGCCGGGATCAAGGTCGGCGATGTGATCACCAAGATCGACGACGCGCGGGTCACATCGTCGACCGAAGTGGGGACGGCGCTGTCCTTGCATCATCCCGGTGACACGGTGAAGATCGTCCTGCGCAGGGGCGACAAGGATGTGACCGTTACTGCCAAGCTCGCCTCACACAACGCGTAACGCTCGGCTACAGATAACTCAGTACGAACTCGGTGTGAGCCTGGTGGGACAACTCCAGGCTGCCGCCATCGGCGCGGGCAAGCCTTCTGGCAAGGATCAGTCCACGTCCATGTGGGTCGTCCGCCGGGGCCACTTCGGCGAACAGCCGAGCCCGCTGGGTCTCGTCGAGGATGCCAACGTCTTCGACCGAGAGTCCACGTGGATGGAGCCTGACGACGATGTCACCTGTCCCGTGCCGCAGCGCGTTATCGACCAGGATGTCGATGATTTGACCGATGAACCCAGGTGTCGCTTGTACTGTCGGATGGACACCGGTCAGCTGAAGCGCTCGGTGAGCCCGTCGACAACGCGCCCGCCAATCGTCGCAGTGGGCGGACGCGATCGCAACGATGTCGACGTCGACGCGCTGCGGTTCCGAGCCGCCTCGGGCGAGGGCCAGGAGTTCATCCAAGGCTTGGGTTTGTCGGTCGATCTGGGCCAGCGCCTGGCCGGCCGTCAACTGTACTTCTGCGTCTGGGTGTCGGGCGAGTAACTCCAACTGCAGCGACAGGCCTGCGAGCCCAGTTCGGAGCTGATGGGTAGCATCGCCGGTGAAACTGCGTTCAGCGGTCAGCATCTGATCGAGTAGGTGAGCGCTCGTGCCGAGCGCCGCTCCAATACGGTCGATCTCTGGAATTCCTGATCGCTCCGGCAGCAGTGCGGTGAAGTCGCCGCTGCCCAATCGGTCGGCTGATTTTGCAAGTTCGACAAGGGGGCGTGTGAGCCGACGTCCAACGAGTGTGGCGAGGAGTGCGCCGAGGCCGATACTTGCCAGCGCGAATGCACCGAGAGCGAACAGCGGGCCGCGGACCCTCCGATCGAGTGCAGCACCTGCTGCCGAGATCCGCACCTGCGTGCCGAGCGGTGCATCGGCGGTACCCGTGATCGGTGCCGGCACGGGTACCCCGTAGTGCACGACTTCGGACCCGTCCGAATCGATGATCTGCAGATAGTCGTCAGGCGATACGAACCGAGCAATTTGATCCACCGACGGCGCGGTGCCTTGAAGCAGATCGTCGGCGATCGCTGTGCTCACCGCGGAGGCTTGGCCGCTGAGCCGAACTTGCAGTTCCCGCTCGGCTGCTCGACGAAGCAGGATCGCTACAGGCGGAACCAACGCTGTCAGTACCACCATGATGACGGCCACGGTGCCTAGCACGAGACGCCGACGCATACGGGGGTCAGCTCTGCTCGAAGCGCAGCCCGACGCTGCGAATCGTGGTGATGAATCGTGGCGGGTTGGTGGTGTCGCCAAGCTTGCGGCGTAGAGCAGCAACGTGAGTGTCGAGCGTGCGGGTCGACCCCCACCAATGCTCGTCCCACACGTGCTGCATGATCTGTTCGCGTCGGAGCGTGGCACCGGCATGGGCTGTCAGATATGCAAGAAGGTCGAACTCTTTCGGGGACAACGCAATCTCCATCCCGTCCAGCCATGCCCGCCGCGATGTCGAGTCGACACGCACACCTGCGGTGTGGTCGCCCTGGGCTTTCTGGGAGGCTTCGACGGTCGCGGCTTGACGCAAGCGTGCCCGTACTCGGGCCACGAGCTCGCCGACTCGGAAGGGCTTGGTGACGTAGTCATCTGCACCCGCGGCGAGGCCGACAACAACGTCGACCTCCTGGTTCCTTGCGGTGAGCATCACGATCGGCAAGGTGGGTGATTGTTGACGAATGATGCGACAGACTTCCAGGCCGTCGATGTCCGGTAGCGTCAGGTCGACAAGCACGAGGTCGGGTAGCTGCGTCTGAGTGGCGCGGATTGCATCGAGTCCGCAGCTCACGTGCACGACCTCGAACCCTTCGTGGCGCAACAACTGGATGAGCGGTTGGCTGATCCGTTCGTCGTCCTCGACGACGAGCAGCATGGTCACGTGGTCAGCGTATGCGACGGGCGGGGCCAGAAGGCGGCGACAGCCACGGTGGCGGCGCTCGCACCAAGTACCATCGGCGCGGCCAGGCCGTGTGCGGTGTACAACCGTGTGGCCGAGATCGACATGACGGCGCGTCCAGCGGTGCCGGCGCCGATCATCATCCCGAGTCCACGCGCTGGTGATGCCGGGATCAATTGTGCTCCAAGCGACAATGCGCTCACGATCGCGAATTCGAAGCCGACGATAGCGACGGCGAGCAGTGCCAGCCCCGGACCGAAATGTTCGTGCCACATCGCGAGCAGCAGCATTGAAGGAATCATCAGCATCGCGCCTGCCGCAGTGCTGCGCTCTTTGCCCCACTGATCAGTGCGCCGTGCTGCGGTGACCGACGCGACGAGTTCCACACCGCCGAGCACGAACGCGACCGCCGAGAGTTGCGCCGCTGAGAATCCGAACGTGTCCTTCAACCAACTCCCGAACGTGACGAACACGCACTGAGCGGCTGCCATGAGCGCGAAACCGCCGAGCATCACCTTCCACAGCCGCCCGGTGATGTGGGCAGGAGCGCCGACTGACGCTGGTGTGTCGGGCGCTGGTGTGTCGGGCGCTGGTGTGACGGGCGCAGGCGGTACATGGTCGTGGCGCAACCGCATGCCGATCACGACCGACATCACGAGGACGGCCACGGCGCCTCCCGTATAGCCGTACCGCCAGGATGTGGCCGCGGTCAACAGGCCCATCAGGCTGACCCCGATCAAGAGCCCGAGCGCCCAGGAGGTCTCGGTCAGACCCACGACGCGGCCGCGCCGGTCATACGGCACATGATCGGCGATCCATGCACCGAGGCTCAGATCGAACACGACCTTGGACTGGGCCAGCAGGATGAGTGCGAGAGCAAACTGCAACCGCCCGGTCGAACCGGCTGCGACAAGTGCGCCGGCGCCGACGCCCACCAGGCCGAGCGTGGCCGACAGCCGGCGATCGACGCGATCGACGACATGACCCAGCCATGGTGAGGACAAACCGGCGCCTTCACTGATTGCAATCGCGACGCCCAACTCGGCGAGAGAAACGTGTAGCCCTCGGGCGATGACCGCGAGAAAAGGTGGTGCGAAGCGGTAGCACGAGTTGGCGCACAACCGCCCGATGGTGATCGCCGTGATGTTCTGACGAACCTCGGCCGGGTAGGAATCGTCGAGGACGCGGCCGAGCACGACGAGCAGGGTACGCGCCACACGTCCATAACACGTCGATAACATGTCGAACCCGTGGCACTCATCGTCCAGAAGTACGGCGGCACTTCGGTGGCCGATCCTGACCGCATTCGCGCCGTGGCCGAGCACGTTGCCTTTACCCGGCGTCACGGCAACGACGTGGTGGTCGTTGTCAGCGCGATGGGCAAGACCACCGATGGCCTGATCAAGCTCGCCAACGATGTGAGCACCACCCAGCCCGGCCGCGAGATGGACATGCTCCTCACCACCGGTGAGCGGATCTCGATGGCGTTGGTGTCGATGGCATTGGCCGACCTCGGCGTCGAGGCGGTGAGCTTCACCGGGTCGCAGGTGGGCATCATCACCAATACGGCTCATACGAAGGCGAAGATCCTCGAAGTCAAAGGTGACCGAGTCCGTGAGGCAGTGGCCGCTGGGCGGGTCTGCGTCATTGCTGGCTTCCAGGGCGTGAGCACCGACCGCGAGATCACCACGCTCGGTCGCGGCGGGTCCGACACCACCGCTGTCGCGCTCGCTGCAGCACTCGGCGCCGATGCGTGCGAGATCTACACCGATGTCACGGGCGTGTTCTCCGCCGACCCGCGGATCGTGCCCCAGGCGCGAAAGTTGGCCCACGTCAATTTCGACGAGATGCTCGAAATGGCGGGTGCCGGCAGCAAGGTGTTGGCGCTGCGCAGCGTCGAGTTCGCCCGCAATCACCACGTCCCACTCCACGTCCGCTCCAGCTTCACCTGGGAGCCGGGCACGTGGGTCACGAGTCAGGAGCCCAACATGGAAGATCCGGTCATCTCCGGTGTCGTTACCGATGTGTCCGAGGCGAAGGTCACGGTGATCGCCGTCCCCGATCGGCCGGGCATCTCGGCCACGTTGTTCGAGCCGTTGGCCGAAGCGAACGTCAACGTCGACATGATCGTGCAAAACGTCTCGAAAGACGGCACCACCGACATCAGCTTCACCATGCCGAAGGCCGACATGAAGGTCGCCGAACAGATCGTCGCCCGGATTGCGGCGGAGATCGGCGCGGCCGGTGTGAACCACAATGCCGACATCGCAAAGATCAGCCTGGTCGGGGTTGGGATGAAGACCAGCCCGGGCATCGCGGCCAAGATGTTCCGCGTGTTGGCCGACAACGACGTCAACATCGAGATGATCTCCACCTCGACCATCCGGATCAGTGTGGTCACTGCAGCGAGCGACCTCGAGCGGGCGGCGCGTTCGCTACATACCGCCTTCGGGCTCGACTCCGGGCAGGCTTACTCTGCGCCGCTGCCCGAGCGCAAGTAGCGCGCGTTCGACACTCGCGCGGTGCCGCGTTCGGCCCGCTTCGCGTCGTACATCGCACGGTCGGCTTCGATCAGTAGCGCCTCGGGATCCGCGTCGCTGTCGTGTTGGCAGGCAACGCCGATGCTCGCCCCCAGCGTTGTGGTGATGGATCCGATCGTCAATGGGGCGCACGCAGCGGCGATGATCCTCCTGGCGAGCGCGAGGCCACCATCGGCATCGGTCTCGGGGCAGAGCAGCACGAACTCGTCACCACCGGTTCGGGCAAGCGTGTCGGTCGGTCGGGTGAGTGCCTCGAATCGTCTCGCCATCGTCCGCAAGACGTCGTCTCCAATCGCATGACCATGGGTGTCGTTGACCTCTTTGAAACCATCGAGATCGATGTTCAACACGGTCACGTCGTTGGGTCGTTGGCGGCGGGCGACCGCGAGATCGAGGTGCCGTCGCAGCAGAGTGCGATTGCCGAGCCCGGTCAACGGGTCGTGCAGCGCCTGCCACTCCAGCTGCTGCTCGAGCTGTTTCAGTTCGGTGATGTCGTGCAGACTCATCCGGTATTCCACCGCTACGCCGGTTTCGGCGTCGTACACGACGGACGTGGAGTTGGTCACCCAGACCTCGGTACCGTCTGCACGAAGTAGACGAAGTTGGGCGATGGCCACACCTTCCGCCAGCAGCCGTTCGAGCTGCCGTGCGCCAACGTCGAGGTCGTCACGGTGAACGTGAGAGAAGGCCTCGGTGCCGACGAGGGCCGCCGGGCTGAAACCGAGCAAACCCCGTGCTGATGGCGATGCGTAGGTGACGGTTCCGTCAACGTCGGCGACCAGCACCACATCTGCGGCGGTGTCGGAGAGCAGCCGGAACCTCGACTCGCTTGCCCGGAGCGCTTCGTCCAGTCGTGCCCGCTCGAGTGTATGCGCGATGGTCTCGGCCATGGTGCGTACGAAGGTGACCTCGTCGTCGGTCCATTCTCGTGCTGTCGTCTTCATCCCGACCCCGAGCACACCGAACACCGAACCGGCCGATGACATCGCCACGGCGATGCCGGCGCAGCGTTCGTCGACCATCACCACCGGATCTGGCCCGTGCAGACGCTCTATCCATGACTGCAACTGATGAAGCGGCACGCTCTCGTACGACTTCATCCCGAGTAGACCCACGTCGACGCTCCATCCGGCCAGGTTGGTCAACACCGCAGCCGTCTCGTCGATGCGGTCGATGTAGACGGTGTCGACACCTAGGAGTCCACCGATGCCTGCGCACACATTCGGAAGTTCGAAGAGGAACGCTTCGCTGTCCTTGTCCAGAGCGAGTTGCGCAAGATCGAACGAATAGCGCAGCAACCCCATCTTCGTTGCTGCACGGGTGTCGGCCCTGACCCGCTCGGTGACGTCGCGACACGTGAGTAGCCTGCCACCGCCGATCAGTTCGCCGGCCGGGCCGGTGGTGATCTCCCACCATCCGAAGGTTCCGTTCGCACGCACGAGACGTAGAAGCGGCGGAGGGACGACCTCGTTACGGTTGAGTGAGCGGAGCAATTGCGACGCAAGCGCAAGGTCATCGGGATGCAGAATGGCGGCCATGTGACCGCCGATCACGTCGTCGAGGGGGAAGTGCAGTGCCCGCATCAGCGTGCGATTCGCATACGTGATGAGGCCACCGCTGTCGACCACGACGATCAGGTCGGGTGACGCATCGAGGAGCGCGTTCAACCGACTTCGGCTGATCTGCAGCGAAGCCTCGGTTTGAAGCTGGGCCAGCAACACCGAAACCGTTGCTGCGAAGCGCTCGACGAGCCCGACTTCGTCGGCGGTCCATTGCCGCGGGGTGGTCGTCATGGCGGCACCGAGATTTCCGAGGCACTTGCCTTCCCAGACCAGGGGAACATTCAGGCCGCTGCGGTCGGTGACCCAAAAGCGGCGCCACTCGTCGGCCCACGGCTCGACGTGATCAAAAATGTCGTCGACGACGAGGGGAACCAACGTGCGGTAGCGAGCGACGAGCGCAGGTACTTCGGTGACGACGGCAGGGAACTCGATCTGATGCTGGTCACCTGAGCGTGACCAGCCTGCCACGCCGTGCACCACATCACCTTCGAAGTGCTCGGCAAAGGCCGTATCGGTGCACAGCAGCCTGCCAAGTTGCTCCAGGTGATGGTTCAGGCCATCGATGAGATCATCGGATTCGACCGTAAGCGCCCACCGTGACAACCCGACGATCAGGCCGTCGTGGAGAGCGGCTCGCTCAGCGGCGGCCGCGTTCGCACGCACAGCAGTTACATCTCGGAGCGACACCATGTAGCCGCCGACGACTGGGTCGAACACGCCGGTGGTATCAACCACGCACCAGATCTCGCTTCCATCGGAGCGAATCACCCGGAGATCCTCTGCGAGTAGTGCCTGATCCTGCACGCTTGCGGCGAAACGGGTAGCGGCCTTGGACCGGTCACCCGGATGCACGAGTGCGAGGAAATGTCGCCCGAGCAACGACTCTACCTGATGTCCAAGTGAGTCGCCGATCGAGCGATTGGCATAGGAGATGTGACCGCTGCGGTCGATCACGACGAGCATGTCGGTCACGCGGGCCAGCATCGCCGTGTGGCGTTCTTCGCTGACGCGAAGTACTTCGGTGGAACGCTGGCGAGCAAGTTGATGGGCCAACGTGTCGGCAGCGGCCCGGATTACCGTCAACTCTTCTTCGGTCCAGGTGGTGCCGACCGTCGCCGATGCTACGCCGAGCACCCCGATCAGCGCACCGTCGACGTGGAGAGAGGCGTACGCATTGTGTCCCGTTGGCTGCGGCGGAAAGACCTTCGCGAGTTCGGCCCGCCATGGAGCGGTCTCGCCGCGTTCGGCGACGCTTGACGTGACGAAGAACGCAGTTGCCGTGAGGTGATCAATCCACAGCGGGAGACGGTCGAGGGCGACCTCGACGGGGTCCGGCGTACCAGCCGGCAGTTCGTGGCGGCGGTACCCGCCCAAGGGTCGCAGCACCCCGCCGGCAGCGTCGATCGCGTCTAGGTAGACGAGGTCGGCCCCGAGCATTTCGCCAAGTGCTTGCAACGATTCACCGATACCGGTGAGGAAGTACTCGGCAGGCTGTCCGAGTGCCCGTTGCGCAAGATTCGCCGAGAACCGGTCGAGCTCGACCCGCCGTTGCTCGGCTCGTTCGAGTCGTTGCATCGCGGTGATGTCTCGAAGTACGGCAGAGAAGACCTGTGTGCCGGGCCGCAACGGATCGAGCGTCATCTTCAGTTCGAGCAGTAAATCGAGTACATCGTGCGACTCTGTGTCGGGGAGTTGCACCTTGCCGACCCAGTTGCCCGTCGCGTTGAGCCCCGGCACCATCTCGTTGTCGAAGAGTTCGAGCAGCGACTCAGGAAGCGCAGTGGAACTGTTGACGCCGTCCAGATTTGAATCGAGCGGAATCCCGAGCAGGCGGCGGATCCGCTGGTTCGCGTAGAGCCACTGTCCGCCTGTCTCTGCCACGAACACCATGGCGTTCGTCTGCTCGATCAATCCTTGGAAGCGGGCGTTTTCGTCTTCGGCAGCCCTTCGCTGTGTGAGATCGCGGCGAACATGTAACCAGTGGGTCCTGAACCCACGCTCATCAGAGACCCTGCTGACCGTCATCTCGCACATGAAGATGCTGCCGTCGGCCCGCCGGTTTGCGATCTCGAGCGTGGGCGACGTTTCGTTGGAGTCGACCGTCGCAAGCCAGGTGCGCAGTTCGGGGTCAGCGGGGTCCGCGAAGAGGATGTCGATCGATCGACCGATCACCTCGTGGGGCGCGAAACCGGATTCTGCCTGGAATGCCGCGTTGACATACACGATTGGCTGCTCCGCAGGGTTCAGCACCCCCGCAGCGGTCAGGATGATCGAATCGTGGGCAGCGTCGAGTGCGGCGAGAAACAGTCGAGAGCGAGCAGAGATCGTTCCAGGGAGCACCGGGGCGACGTCGGCGAGCTCAACAGCAGCGGTGAGCGATGGCGCTGCATCGCCTGAACGGTGCAACGCAGTGCGCTCGAACTCTGCCGGGGCACTGGGTCGGCCGAAGTGAAAGCCCTGGTAGTAGTCGCTGCCCAGTAGGACGAGGCGCGCTGCCTGGTCGGCTGTTTCCACACCTTCTGCCACGACCCAGAGCCCGAGTGCGTGAGACAACTCGATCACGGCTTCCACAATCGCCTCATCGGCCAACGAACTCGTCGAGCCGCCTTGAATGCCTGCCACGAACTGGCGATCGATCTTCACGCCCGTCACGGGAAGTTGGCGAAGATAGGTCAGCGATGAATACCCCGTGCCGAAGTCGTCGAGCGCAATCTCGAACCCCTGCTGTCGCAACGAGCCAAGAATCCCAACAGCGCCGGGGAGATCTTGCAGCAGGCTGGACTCGGTGACTTCGAATCCGAGACAGTCGGCGGTGATCTCGCCGTGGTCGAGCGCACGCCGAGTTCGGGCGATGAGGTGCTCGCCGTGTTCGAGTTGTTGGGCGGCCAAGTTGACCCAGACACGAAGTGGGCGGCCGTCGCGTAGGTGGCACCACCGGGCCCCGAGCGCGATCGCTTGATCGAGGACCCAGTCGCCGAGTTCGACCATCAGCCCGGCCGCCTCCGCATCGGGGAGAAATGCCGCCGGAGCGAGGAGACCATCGATGGGATGCTGCCATCTGACGAGGGCTTCGACGCCGACGATCTCTCCGCTGACGCACGACACCTCGGGCTGCACGTACAGCACGAGTTCGTTCTGGTGAATGGCCCGACGAAGATCCTCTTCGATCTGTTGCCGTCGATCGGCCTCTGACCCGAGGCCCATCTCGTAGCCGACTACGGTGCCAGGAGCGGTGTCTTTGGCCCGTCGGCATGCCAGGAACGCCCGCTCGACAAGATCGACGGATTCGTCGCCCGGTTTCTGCCAGGCAACGCCGACGCTCGCTTGAACCGCGATGCTGAGCGACTCGAACATGATCGGGATCTTGATGGTGTCGACCAGCATGGTGGCGAGCGCCACGGTGGCAGCCTCGTCGAGACCGGTTACGACCACCACGAAGCCGTTGCCGCCGAGGCCGAACCTGAGCGCACCGCCGTGCAACTGCCCGTCGATACGGCTGGCGATGGTCGCCAGCACGACGTCGCCGACTGCTTGTCCGTGCTGGCTGTTGACTCGGCGGAACCGGTCGATGTCGAGATGCATGACGCCGACGCTGGTGCCGGAGGCCTCTGAGCGCGCTACTGCGGCGAGTAGCGCCACTCTGGCGGCGGGTAAGCCGTGGCCCACTGGACCGGGTCCGTCAAGAGAACATCTGTCCGTCGTCATGGTGATGTCAGGCTAGATCGGCATCTACACGTCACGAGGTAAGTGGAGAAATGACGGGTGATTCGTGATTTCTCGGCGGTGTGCCTGCAAGACTGCTCCGCTCATGGGACGCTCACGATGACACGAAAGCAGCACGTTCCGTGGAAGGCTGCTGGCGCAAAGTCCGAAGAGCGCCATAGTGCCGACGAAGTCGTGCGCGAGACCGGATGGGTGTTCAACAACGTGGTCGGCGACGGGCTCACCTTGGCCGATTTCGTGCGGACCGGCGACGACGAAACGGCCGCCTACCTGCGGGCCTTCGAACTCGAGGGGCTGGGTGGCGACACCGGTACCGTTGTCGAGATCGGATCGGGGATCGGCCGAATGACGGCCGGGCTGACCCGGATGTTTTCGCGGGTGTACGCCTGCGACCTCGACGCTGCGTTCCTCGAACGTTGCCGCGAGACGGTGTCTCAGTTCGGTCGGCCTGAGCGACTGCTCACCGCACACGTTGCCGATGGGCGAATGTTGCCGGTACCCGACCGGGCCGGCGACCTCGCCTTCAGCTACATCACACTGCAGCACTGTCAGCACGATGACGCATTGGCCCTGGTGGTAGAGGCGATCCGGGCTACCAAACCCGGTGGTTGGGTGGCGCTCAACTTCCGCACGTGGGTGGGCAGCGATGCCCTGCTGTGGCCGCTCGGCAAGACGATCCGGGCCACCTGGCGGATCCCCGTTCTTGGCCCGTGGATCGCCCATCGACGATTCGCCACGCGACTCGGCTGGCAGGCCAACCGTTTGTCGCCATCGCAGGTGCTCCCGGTGGCAGCGGCCCTCACCGACATCAGGTTGTACCGATCGACCCACCGGCGCCCGTTCGACCTTGCGGGAGCGACGGATTGCGTCTTTGATGGCATCAATCGCAGTCATTGGTGGCTGGTGGCCCGAGTTCCGGACTAAGAAATGCGGTGGGTGCGGTTGGGAACCCACGGTTAGCCTGTATCTCATGGACATCGGTGTCGTAGGCGCAACGGGACAGGTTGGCGCGGTCATTCGCGCGATCCTTGTCGAGCGCAACTTTCCTGTCGATCGCATCCGATTCTTCGCGTCCTCGCGCTCGGCGGGCACGACGTTGCTGTGGAAGGGCACCGAGATCACGGTCGAAGATGCGTCCACTGCCGACCCGACCGGTCTCGACATCGCCCTGTTCTCGTCTGGTGCCACATCGTCGCGAGCGTTGGCCCCGAAGTTCGCCGCCGCCGGTGTCACAGTGATCGACAACTCCTCGGCATGGCGGATGGACCTCGATGTGCCGCTCATCGTCAGTGAGGTCAACCCCGGCGAGATCGCCAACGCGCGCAAGGGAATCATCGCCAACCCGAACTGCACCACGATGGCAGCGATGCCGGTGTTGAAGCCGCTGCACGACGAGGCAGGGCTGTTCCGGTTCATCGCCAGTACCTACCAGGCGGTCAGCGGTGCCGGACTCGCTGGCGTCGACGAGTTGGACAAGCAGGCTCGGCAGGTGGCCGATCGGGCCAGCGAATTCACCCATCACGGCGATGCAGTGGTGATGCCCGCGCCCGTCAAGTTCGCCAAGCCGATCGCCTTCAACGTGCTGCCATTTGCCGGCGCGTACGCCACCGACGGTTCGTTCGAAACCGACGAGGAGCAGAAGCTGCGCAACGAGAGCCGTAAGATCCTGGCGATCCCTGCGCTGAGGGTCAGCGGCACGTGTGTGCGCGTGCCGGTGTTCACCGGTCATTCACTTAGCATCAATGCCGAGTTCGAGCGGCCGATCAGCGTGGCCCGCGCCACCGAACTACTGTCGATGGCACCCGGCGTGCAATTGCTCGATGTGCCGACTCCACTCGAAGCAGCCGGTAACGATCCCAGCTATGTCGGGCGAATCCGCCACGACAGCTCCGTCGACGACGGCCGCGGCCTGGTGCTGTTCCTCAGCAACGACAACCTTCGCAAGGGTGCCGCGCTCAACGCCGTACAGATCGCCGAACTGTTCATCTGAGGCCGTAGGTGGTGCGACGTGGAGTCGCGAAGTGCAGAACGAGATGGCATTTTCGCGCGTTGTGTTCGTCACTTCGCGTTGTGATCGTCGGCGGGTTGAGGTGGTGGTACGCGCGGCTGAGAGGAAGTCAGCTAGGGACGTCGAGCTCGCCACACCACTCACATCAGCGAGGTCGGCCGGGGTGCCGCCACACCGCACCCACATTTTGCGACAGCCTGTTGGCAACACCCAAACGCCAAAGGTCACCCGCAGGCAGCCGACGGCTTCTGGCGAGGCTGAATCATTCAAACGGGCAGGCGCAGGGCATCGCATGACACCGGGGGCACCCGCCTGCGTAGCGCTTCATGGCATCGTCGAGATCGATGCCCATCTGATTCGCCAGCGATACGACCCAGGCGACCACGTCGGCGAACTCATGGCGTTGCTGCTCGGCCGTGCCCTTGCGGATGGCCTGGGCAAGTTCGCCCACTTCTTCGGCGAGCCACGCCACGCTGGCGGCCACGCCCCGGGACCGGTCACGAGCACCGAACGTGTGCTCGATCACGGCCTGCAGGTCGGTGAGATTCATTGGTCGGGGTGGGGAGATTTGAACTCCCGGCCTCCACGTCCCGAACGTGGCACGCTAACCAAGCTGCGCTACACCCCGTTGGTGCAGTCGCAAACTCTATCCTGCAGAAGCCCAATCACCCTCGCTGGTCTCGGACGGCTGCAAGATCGCGTCGACGGCACCCTGCAGCATGAGCGCATCGAGGGGTTTGACGACCCACCCATCGGCCGCACTGCGCTTGGCGAGGTGGATATCGGCGCGGCGGTCGAGCAGCATGAGAATCGGAACGTGCGGGGCCATGCCGGCGCTTTCATCGAGCCGGAGGGCCATGGTGACCGCCATTCCGCCCATCGAGCCGATCTGCAGATCGACAATCGCGAGGTCGGGCGTGCGGTTGGCGACGACACCGCTCACGTCACGGCCGTTTCGGCAGACCGTGAATGAGGTGTCGGGACCCGAGAGAGCAGCGGTGATGTCGTCGAGAACGTGATCGGCATCGGTGGCGACGAGAATGTGCACGTCGGCAGGCTACTCCGCCGACATCTCTGCGTCGAAGAGCGCGGGAGCGAAGAGCAGTTCACGAATCTGGTGCAAGCTGGTGAGGTCGTGTACGTCGCTGGCCAACAGCGGGACCCATACCGTCGCGGCGTCGGCCACGTCGACGAGCAGATCTGCGAGTTGGATGTGCTCTGCCGCAGCAATCGCATTGAGCTCGTCGAGATTGCGCCACAGCGCTGCATCGCGGGCGGCACGTCGGCCGGCTGGCACCGGAAAACTCGGAGTGGCCCGATTCACGATCAGGGCGCCCACCGGGAGGTGGCTGTCGCCGAGCCGGGCCGCGAAGTAGCGGGCTTCTTCGACCGTATCGGCTCGCGGTGAGGCAACCAGCACGTACCGGGTGACGTCAGACCGCAAGAGTGCCATCACCTCGTCGGCCCGACTCCGAAAGCCGGTCTCCATGCCAGCGAACGCCTGGAAGAACGCAATTGCGTCCGCAAGCACATCTCCGCCAACCACCTTTGCGATGGTGCGCAGCAGCGGTTGTGCGGCTACGTTCAAGACCTTCAACCCGCGCCGTGTCGGCAGCATCAAGATCTTGAACAACGGATGGTCCAAAAACCTGGCGAGCGTGCCGGGCGCATCGAGGAAGTCGAGGGCATTGCGGGTGGGCGGTGTGTCGACGATCACCACGTCGAAGCGCGTGTCGGCGTGCAGGGCATGCAGCTTTTCGGCAGCCATGTATTCTTGTGTACCGCTCAGGGCACCGGCGATGTTGCGGTAGAACCGGTTGGTGAGAATCCGCTCGGCCTGTTCCGCGTCGGGAGCGTTGGCCCGAACGAGTCCGTCGAAGGTGGCTGCGGTATCCAACATCATCGCCCACAGTTCGCCCACAGATTCGGGCGGAAGGCCGATGTCTAGCCGGGTCGGTTCGTTCGTGAGACCGTCCGCGAGTCCCAATGCGTCGGCAAGACGGCGAGCCGGATCGATGGTGACCACCACCGTGCGGCGGCCGATCTGGGCCAGTTGTAGGCCGAGCGCTGCTGCCGTCGTGGTCTTGCCGACGCCGCCCGATCCGCAGCAGATGATCACGTCAGCCGTGCTGACGACGGTACCGATGTCGCTCACGTCGTGGGTTCCAGGAGCTGGTCGGTCAGGAGTAGGTTCGCCAGGAAGCGGATGTCGTCGGCATCCAAGTCTGCAGTAGGAACGTGGGGGAGGTGGATCTGGGCGAAGGCGAGGTCGTTACCGAGTCGTTCGATCTCGCGCCGGTGCAGCGCTCGCCGAGCGTTCCGAAAGGCGGCCGCCGCAACCAGTGGTTCAGGTGTGTTCGGTCCGGGCGATAACGGGTCGCCTTCGTCGACCCCGTTGATCACGACTGGACCGAGTTGTACCCCGACACGTTCTTCGAGCGCGTAGGCGGTCTCGATCAGTTCGTTGACGGGTGTGGTCTCGGGCAGTGCGACCAGCACCACCTGGCACCGGGCGGGATCAGCCAACATCTCCAACACGTCGGTGGCCTGGGTGTGGACCGGGCCGCTCCGCACGGTGTCGAGCAGGCTCCGCGCGGACAGCAAAAACGTGATCGCATGACCGGCCGCTGGACCATCCACCACGACGAGGTCCCAGTCGTCGCTGCGCTCCAACTGTTTCAGTTTGCCGAGTACAACGATGTCGTCGATCCCCGGTGAAGCGGTGGAGACCACCTCGATCACACCGCTGGTCGCCAACCGCTTCGCCACTCGTTTGAGCCCGTGGGTTTCCAGGTAGTCGGCGAGGGCGTCGGCCGCGGTGAGCCTGATTACGGGGAGGTCGTCGACGAGTCGACCGAGCGCCGGTTTGCCGTCGAGTTCCACCACGACGACACGAAGTCCTGTCTGGGCTGCCGCGCGCGCAAGAACAGCAGTTACCGTGGTCTTGCCGACCCCACCCTTGCCAGCCACGATGACCAGCCTGGTGGCGGCGAAGAACTCCCGTAGATCCAGGCGTTTCGGAGGCACTTGTGCGCAGACTAGCGATTGTCGTGTTCGCGGCACCGCTCATGTTGATGGTTGGTCTTGCCTTGGCGGGAACCGCCTCGGCGAGTACCCCCCCAACCGACCCACCAAACCCCCCCACGTCCGCCCCCGCAATCGAGGTGGCCAGCGCTGAATTGGCACCGGTCGATGTGCTGCAAGTGAGTGGATTGTTCGATGGAATCGTCATCGCCGCGATCGACCAGGCGATCGACCGGGCAGCCTCAAATGGCGCTCAGGCATTGATCCTGCAGGTCAACTCCGACGGATCGGTGGCATCCGACGCTGAACTTGCTGGGCTCATCGGCCGGGTCGCGACCGCACCGGTTCCGATCGGCATCTGGGTTGGGCCATCTGGCGACTCCAGGCTGTACGGCATGCCCGCCCAACTGATGGGTGTGGCAGATGTCACAGCGATGGTCAGCGGGAGCCGCATCGGCTACACCGGCGATCTGGTCCATCTCGCCGGCGGTCAGGTCGATAGTCAGGTCGGCGGTCAGGTCGATTTCGGAGCGGCTGCCGACCGGCTACACAACGGGTCGCTCAGCTTCCAAGAGGCCCGCCAACTCGGTGCGCTCCGGCTGGAGACCCCCGACATCGGCGTTCCGACCATTCGCAGCATGGTGCTGGCGATGGATGGCATCGTTGCCGACGGCAACACCCTCGACACGGTCAGTGAACGGATCGACAACAGTGGTGGAGCCGAACTCAGTGCCACACTCGTGCGGTTCTCCAAGCTCGGCCTTGTCGACCAGTTGATGCATACGATGGCCAGCCCTCCCGTCGCATACCTGATGTTCATCATCGGTATCGCATTGCTCATCTTCGAGTTCTTCACCGCCGGCGTTGGTGTAGCTGGTGTAGTAGGAGCGGTGTGCGTGTTCTTCGGCTGCTACGGCCTGGCGGCGCTTCCGGTCCGCCAATGGGCCGTCGTACTGCTCGTCCTCGCGATGGTGGCATTTGCCGTCGACGTTCAGGTCGGCATCCCACGACTCTGGACGGGCGTCGGAGTGGCGTTCAGCGTCGTCGGCAGTTGGTTCTTGCTGGGGGAGGTTCCCGGCACCGATCTGCGGCTCGGTTGGCTCCCCCTTGCTGTCGGCATCGGTGGGCTGATGCTCACGTTCATCGCGGGGATGCCATCGATGGTGCGCACTCGATTTGCCACGCCGACCATCGGACGTGAGTGGATGATCGGCGAACTCGGCACAGCGGTCGGCGAGATCAGCCCGGAGGGCACCGTGATGGTTGCCGGCGCCCGGTGGCGGGCCCGCACCAATCGGGCGACGCCGTTGAAGGCTGGTGACGCCGTTCGCGTCGTGTCGATCGACGGTGTCACACTCCAGATCGAGCCGCAGAGCGGTGGAGCGCGTGACTACCGCGAGCATCGCGGCGGCCCGAAGTCCGACGAGGAACTTGCGCAGGACAAAGGCTGACGGTCTCGGAATTGAAGATGATCGTCGTCGACAAGCGCACGTGGGTGCAGGGCCGTCCTGCTGGCTACAGCGTGGCTGGGGAGGGGATGCCGGTCGTTGTGCTGCACGGCTGGGCCCTGGCTCAACACACCTACCGCGACGTGATCGAGCGGATCGCCATCCAAGGCTGTCGGGTGATTGCCCCGTCGATGCCCGGCTTTGGCGGCACGGGCGAGCTGCCGTCGGGCTCGTTCTCGATCGGGGGGTACGCGCAGTGGGTGGCCGATCTGCTCGATGCGCTCGAGATCAACGAGCCGGCGGTAATCGTCGGGCATTCGTTCGGTGGAGGCGTTGCCATCCGTGTGGCGCACGATCACCCGGAGCGGGTGCGGTCGCTGGTGCTCGTCAACTCGGTCGGCGGCTCATCGTGGAAACAGGGCAACAAGCTCAGGTCCATCGCCGAGCGGCCGCTGTGGGACTGGGGCCTGCACTTTCCGTCCGATGTGTGGCCGATCCGTCAGGCGTCGCGTGTGCTTCCTGTCATCGCCGAAGATCTGCTTCCGAATCTGCTCCGGCATCCTCGGGCGATCATCAAAGTTGCCAACCTTGCCCGTCGTGCCGACCTGCGTGGCGAGCTCGAAACACTGCGTGACCGGGGGATGTCGATCAGCATCATCTGGGGTACTCGGGATGGAATCATCCCCCGCGAATCGTTCGAGGCGTTGTGTGTGGCGTCGGGGGTGGAGGGCACCGTCGTCGATGGTAGCCATAGTTGGCTGCTGGCCGATCCCGAGCACTTCGGCGAGGTCATCACCAACGATGTGCGGGTGGCCAAAGCCGCCCGTGAGCTGGAGCTGCAGTTGCCGCACACGAGACAGCGCGGGCTGCGTCGCGTGCCCAGCCTCAGAAAGCGGGCAGTCGCGGCCCAGCAATCCGGAGGTCGTCGCGCCGACGGGTGATGCCGCGAGCGTCGAGTTCGTTCAGCAGCGGCATGGCGTACTTGCGTGACACGCCCATGTCCTCGCGCAACTGCGAGACCGTGAAGCCCTCGGGGTGTCGGGCCAACAGGCTGGCAACGGCGCTCGTCGCAAGCTCGATTGCTGACGGGTGAAAGTGCAGGCCATCACGTTCCACCACCTGGCCGCGTCGCACAAGTTCGCGCATCGTGGGGCGGTCGACATCGCTCACATCGGGCGGCGACGCACCGCCGTCGAGCAGGCGGGCAATGACCGGATGGTCGGCGAACTTGTCACGGGTACCGGCCACAGTGACACGGCCGCTGTCCACCTGCAACGTCGCAACGGTGGACACCACGGCGCGTTCGCGGTCGTCGAGCGCGGCAGCGTCGAGGCCCAGAGGGCCAGCTGCAGCGACGCGCTCGCGCAGCCGGGCGATCGTTGCCGTCAATGCAGCCGGATCTATCACCCACGCACCGAGCGTGGGCTGCATCGACGCGCCGGTAAGGGCTCGCAAGTCGTCGACCGTGATCCATCCGTGTTCAGCGATGACCCTTGCGGTCGAGTGGTCGGGGCGTGCCTTCGACGCAGGCAGTACGGGGGCCACATCGAGCACCTCGCCGCCGCCGACGGTTTCGTTGCGGCCTGATTCACGGAGCACGAACCGGTCGCCCGAGACCAATGGAAGTGGATGCATCAGATGCAGACGGATGAACCCGCAAGCACCCGGATGGATCGAGTCAGGACCGAGGATGCGCACGCGTGCCGGCCACTCGCCGGAACCGATGTGGGCCGTGTAGGCACCCCGGCGTGACACGACATGGCTCAGCGAAGCGAGCACGTCGAGCGACGCATCGAAGCGGTTCGTCGGACGCCATTGTGAGGCGTGCACGAGAGCATCTCCGCGCTGCAGATCGTGATGATCGACACCGGTCAGGTTGACCGCGACCCGGTGGCCGGGTCCGATGCGGTCGACGCCGTGACCATGCGATTGCAGGCCTCGGACCCGCACGTCTCGGCCGAGCGGCACCACCGTGACCCGCTCGTCGACCACCAACTGCCCGCCCGTGAGCGTTCCGGTCACGACCGTGCCGCTGCCCCGCGCCGCAAACGACCGGTCGATCCAGAGCCGTGGGCGTTCGGCGTCGCCGGCAGCGGGTGTGCGAGCGACGAGAGCGTCGAGTTCGGCACGCAACGCATCGAGGCCTGTACCGGTTGTCGCGCTCACTGCGACGATCGGAGCATCTGCGAGGAAGGTTCCGGCCAGGTGGTCGATCACCTCGAGCGTTTGCAGATCGCGCCACTCATCGTCCACCAGGTCGGACTTCGTAAGTGCAACCACACCGTGGCGTAGCCCGAGCAGCTGCAAGATCCGCAGGTGTTCCTCGCTCTGTGGCTTCCAACCCTCGGTTGCGGCCACGACGAACAGGCACGCGTCGATGCCGCCGACACCGGCGAGCATGTTGCGAATGAACCGGATGTGCCCGGGCACATCGATGATGCTGATGCTCTCCCCAGACGGCAAGGTGGTATGGGCGAAGCCGAGGTCGATCGTCAGGCCGCGTCGCTTTTCCTCCTCGAACCGGTCCGGGTCGGTGCCCGTGAGTGCAAGCACCAGCGACGACTTGCCATGGTCGACATGACCAGCCGTGCCTACGACGCGCATGTCGCGTCACCTGTCACTTCACGCGCCGCGAGCGCGGTGAGAGCGCGCACGAGGTGGTGATCATCGGCAGGTTCGATCGTGCGGAGGTCGAGAAATGTGCGGCCCTCACGGGCCCTTGCGATGATCGGCGGATCGGCGGCGCGCAACGCGACAAGGTGATCGCCCGCCAGCACCACGCCGAACGAGGCCATCGTCGCCCCAGGCGCTGAACCCGCACCAGGCAGGGCATCCATCGTGACCGGCCGAGCGTCAGGTACCTGCTCCGCTATCTGCTGGGCGCGTTGCTGCAGGTGGGCGACCGGCGTGGCTACCATCTGCCAAAATGGTACGTCGTCGACGGCGCGCCGATGCAGGTACGACAGCGCGGTTGCCTGCAATGCTGCCAGCACCAGGCCCCCTGGGCGCAATGCCCGGGCGAGGGGGTGGCGGGCACACGCGGCAACCAGATCGGCTCGTCCGCAGATGATGCCACCCTGGGGGCCGCCGAACAGCTTGTCCGAGCTGAACGTCACCAACGCTGCACCGTCGGCCAACGCCTGCTTCGCTGCCGGCTCGCTGGCCAGCCAGGCGGGTGGTGGGCCATGCAGCCACGGGCACGATGCATCGATCAGACCGCTACCGATATCGGCCACCACCGGCACGTCGAGTGAGGCGAGTTGGGCGATGGGAGTGTCTTCGACGAACCCTTCGATACGGTAGTTGCTGGGGTGGACCTTGAGGATCACCGCGATGTCGGCACCGTTGCGGCCGATCGCGCGGCGGTAGTCGGCGAGTCGAGTTCGGTTCGTGGTGCCCACGTCGACGAGGTGGGCACCGGACTGCTCGATCACCTCAGGAACGCGGAAGCTACCGCCGATCTCTACGCTCTCGCCGCGGCTGACTGCGACCTGTCGGCCGGCCGCCAGGGCACCCATCACCAGCAGCACCGCCGCCGCGTTGTTGTTGACGACGATCGCGTCCTCGGCCCCGACCAGTTGGGCCAGCAACCGGCCGACGGCGCGTTGACGTGAACCACGATTCCCCGTGGCCAGGTCGAACTCGACGTTCGTTGCGTGTGCTTCTTGCACGTGTGCCAGTGGGGCGCGTCCGAGGTTGGTGTGCAGCAACACTCCCGTTGCGTTGATCACCGGGGTCAGCAACGTCCGCCGAAAGGCCATGGCCCGGCCTGGCGCCGAAGCGGGGTCACCCGCAGCGATTGCGTCGCGGGCGAGTTCGACGCAGATGGGATGGGGCAGACCCGACACCGCAATGCTACGAGCGAGAGCGTCGACGCTCGGCGGCCGGTTGACGCGAGCATCAACGGTCTCGTCGGCGACGTTGAGCTCGGGCGATCGGCGGACCATCCCTACGAGCGTACGCGAAGGTGCAGGCGTAGGCTCGGCCAACGATGTTGTCCGTACCGATTGTCCAACTCGATCCAGAGCTACCGCTGCCTCAGTACGCGCATCCGGGTGATGCGGGTCTGGATCTTCGCTCACGAATCGACATCGAGGTGTCACCAGGAGGTGGCCGGGTGCTCGTCCCCACCGGGATTGCCATCGCACTACCCGTTGGCTATGCGGGGTTCGTGTTGCCGCGTAGTGGACTCGCGTTGCAGCATGGCATCGGGTTGGCCAACACCCCTGGACTCATCGATAGCGCCTACCGCGGTGAGCTCAAGGTGGTGTTGCTCAACACCGATCCGACCGAGCGGTTCGTTGTGAACCGCGGTGACCGGATCGCCCAGCTCGTGATCCAACGCGTCGAAGCAGTGCAGTGGCAGGTGGTCGAGGCGCTCGACGACGTTGACCGCGGTGGCGGCTTCGGACACACCGGCCGTACGTGATGAGCGCGTTCGTCAGCCCTCGTGTTGAGTAGGAGCGCCGGATGCGTTCGCTCACGGTGCCGCGTTGTGGGCTGGGGTTCTGGTCTCTGCCGCGGCGAGTTCGAATCGCTGATCTTGGTGACACGTGGAGGCACGTGTCGTTACGTAGGCACACGTGCCTCCACGTGTCGATCGCTTGTGGCGACGAACCCCTGGCCAAGACGATCAAATTCGTCGAGCACGCCACAGCGTCTGTTGTTTGTGAGGTTCCGGCAGTTCCGGCAGCCCAGGCAGCGCTGACGACGGTCAGCGCCAGGCGAAGACCGGTTGCTCGAAGTGGTGCACGCGCGCATCGGGCCGTCCCTCGAGGGCGACCCACCGAAACTGGACCAGTACCGCTCCGGTCGGAGCGTGGATCAGATCTCCTCCGAGGGGCACCTGTACCACCGGACGGTCGCTTTCGGGAATCGACACGAACCGTGGGGACTCGGGATGACAGAGGTGGTGTAGCCCGATCCGGTAGGCATGCGCGACTTCGTCGGGGTTCGGTGCCAACGTCAGCTCACCTGCGCCCCAGACCACGACCGGCGTCATCACGTAGCCCGATCGAGTGGCATAGTCGTCGAGCCGGCCGAGAACGGCCTCGGGGGGCAGCCGTATGCCGAGCTCTTCGTCCAACTCTCGTAGCGCAGTGGCTTCGGCCGTCTCGCCCGGATCGGTACGGCCACCGGGCAGCGCCCACTGCGCGGCGTGTCGATTCATCCGTGAGGCACGGCGACACAACAGGAATGATGCACCGCCGGCAACGTGAGTCATCGTGTGGTCGAAGCCGACCAATGCATCGGGCGAGCCGGAGAACTCGCCTGGAGGTGCTTCGTACGGATCGTGTGAATCACTTGCCGCGACACTGTCGACCACGACGATTGCCACGGCTGCAGGCTTGAGCCCAGCGGGGTCGATGGTATGCAAGCGGTGCGCCCCGAGGTGGCCCTGGATCAATGCCCGTAGTTCGGCGTTGAACTCGATCACGCCGGTGTGCCCGTGGCTGTGTCGTCAGTGAGCGAAGCGTGCTGGTGTCGATGGGCCACGGCGATCAGTGTGGCCTACGGTGACTGGTATGAGCGTCATTGCGATCCATAACGAGGACTGGGGATTCGAGACGAACTGTTTCGTCTGCGAACCGAAGAACGATCGGGGGCTGCGAATACCGTTCTTCCACGACACCGACGCATCGACGGTGTTCGCCGAACTCGAGCTCTCGAACGATTTCAGCGGCACGCCGTCGTTCGTGCACGGCGGTGTCATTCTTGCGGTGCTCGACGAGGCAATGGCGTGGGCATGCATCGCCGTGGCGCACCGGTGGGCGGTGACAGTGGAGACATCGACGAGGTTCCACGGCCCGGTGTACGTGAGTAAGCCGCACCGCGTCGAGGCGCGGATCATCGACGTGACGTCCGAACTGATCGCCTCCACCGCAACGGTGATCGACCGCAAGGGTCGAGTGCGCGCCGAATCGACGGCATCGTTTGCAGTGCTCGGTGAGGCGCAGGCAGCACGGGCGATCGGCGTAGAGGTCGGTGATTCGTTCTCGGGCTACCTGCGCGAGTCACAGGGGTGACATGACGGCGTTGGCGGCGGCGATGCCGCTAAGCGCAGCCCCTTCCACCCGTGGCCCCGAAAAGGCATCGCCAGCCACGGCTAGCGAGTGCACACCGTCGGGCTGCCAGCATGGCTCGGGCCAGATCGATCGAGGTGTTGCGAAACGCCACCGCTTCAACTGTCGTTCGAGCACCTCGGCATCACCGAACCATGGCCTGGCGAGTTCGGTGAGCGTATCGAGCGTCGACGCCGGCGGCTGGTCCCAGTGCGCATCGCTCCAGGTGGCGTTGGCATGAAACGTGAGTGCCGGTTCGGCGCTGATTCCCTTGGCCCGGTTGTCGCCGATGAAGGTGAAGACAGCGTCGCCTTGTAGCCCGCCAGGATACGGAACGGCACCTCGGCGATCGAGCACGGCAAGCAGGGTCAGCGTCTTGTCGTACTCGGTACGCCATAGTGCCTCGGGCATGGCCACCTCGGCCGTGAACAACAATGAGAAGGTCTGTGGTACCGGACAGGTGACCACCAGGGCATCGGAATCAGTGACCGAAGCATCATCCAGCGTGACGCGCCAACCGTTGCCACGGCGCCCGATGCCGAACACCAGCGAATTGCAACGCACATCGAGACCGATGGCCAGGTGCTTGGCGAGCGCATTCATGCCACCGTGAACGGCATAGCGCGCAAAGCCGTCGCCGTCGCCGTGGCCGTGGCCGTCAGCCACTTGACCGGTCGCATCGTCAGCCGTTGCCGCGGTCGCAAATCCGCGGCACCATTCGTAGGCCACGCCTGCGTCGCACCACTGCTGTACCAGTGCTGCAAAGGCGCGGTCGCGGGTGGTGAAGAACTGGGCGCCATGGTCCACGCAGGCGTTACCGATACGGCGGGTGGCGAGTCGCCCCCCGGGGGATCGACCTTTGTCGAACAGGACCACCTGATGGCCCGAGTCGATGAGGGTGCGAGCCGCCATCAGACCGGACAAACCGGCGCCGACGATGGTGACCCTCACGATGCGGTGGCGATGGGCGAGAGCGTCGTGGGCGCCTGAGTCGCCGCCGAACTGACTCGGCCGAGAAACTCGAGTACCACTTTGTTAAAGGTGGATGCGTGTTCGACCATGAGACCATGCGCGGCACCGGAGATGACCACCAGTTCCGCGTTCGGCAACCGTTCGGCGAGTTCCTCACTGTCGCCGCGCGGCGTCAGAATGTCCTGGTTGCCGACGATCACTAAGGCAGGAACGATGATCTCGGACATCCGCTCTGCGATCGAGTCGTCAGTTGCGAGGATCGCGCGTACCTGGGCGACGAACGCATGCGATGTGCGCCCCATTGCGAGCGGCCCCAACCACCCGAACGCTGGCACGAGCCGCCGAAACGACCGGGGACCGATCACCCACCGAGCGGCCTGGGTGGTCATCGCACCCATGCCTTGTTCGGTGGCGATCACTGCCCAACTCTCCAACAGTTCTCGGCGCCACGGATGATGTTGGCACGCGGTGCATGCGAGCGTGAGCGAAAGCACACGCTGCGGATGCTTGAGCGCCACGATCTGTGAAATGGCGCCACCCATCGAGGCACCGACTACGTGGGCAGCGTCGACACCGACAGCATCGAGTACAGCAATGGCATCGTCGGCCATCTGCTCGAGGCTGTAGTGCCCGAACGGCTTGTCGCTACGTCCTGCACCGCGGTTGTCGAGCGCAATCACGCGGTACTTCGCGGCGAACACAAATCGTTGCATGTCCCAGCCGTGCTTGTCGGCGCCGAGGCCCTGGATCATGAGCACGGCGGGGCGACTCGATGCGCCGAACACCTGATAATGCAGCCGGATGCCATCATTGGAACGTGCGTACGGCATCAGCCTTCTCCCAGCCAATCGATCGGGGCCACACCGGTGTACGTGCCCCCGAACTCGTCGAGCATCTTTTGTAGACTGCGCTGCACCGCCTCGGACAGCTCCACTTCGGCGAGGGGCCCGCGCCTGTTGTGGCGGTTGCGAACCATCGGCCCAACGTCGGCCCGGGCGCTTCGTCCCAGCCGGGCGCTCATCGAGGCGACGGGAAAGACGTGGACGCCGGCCATGACTGCGGCACCGACGATCTCGTGGTCGACTACGCCGGCGTGACGGGGATGGTTCGTGGGCGATGTGCCAAGCACGACCAGTTCGCCGTGGCGCAATGCCCCCTCGACCTCGGCCGGGTCGTGGAGCAACCCGCCGAGTCGCCTCAAGGCCGCCCCGACGGGGGCAATGTCGGGCCGCCCCACAAAGCGGACCGGCCGCCCAATGGCCTGCCCGAGCGCCCATGCCACATACATCGGGCTGAGCGAGTAGCGGCGCTGGTTGGTGACGAGCAACGCGCCGGCATGTACTGGCAGGTGATGATGGGTTCCGACTGTGACCGCCCAGCGCAGGCGGATGTACGGCGATAGCGCCTGGATGAGGTGGTCGTCGCGGCCCCAGTCGTCGACGGAATTGCTGGGCAGGAGCGGACGCAGAGGAATCCGTACGACGTCGCCCACAGCATTCGCTGCGGCAGAGACCGCCGAGGAGGCCGCGCTGCTCGCATCGGCGACCACCCGGCGCGGAAGTTGCACCAATGATGTCATGTCAGGCCACCTCTCGATTCTGCGACGGAACGCGAACAATGGACTGCCACGCATACAGGTGGTCGATGATCTCGGGTGTCGAGAACTCGGGCGTGATGCCGAGCACCTCGTGGGCCCGGTGCCCGTCGGCCAATCGACCGCGGTGCAATGTCTCCAGCACATGCTCGGGAATGGGCGCGCCCAACACATGGCTGAGCCGACTGGCAACCGCCCATTCGGGGCCGATCATCGGCAACGGGATCCTCTTGCCGCGCCTGATCGCCTGCAGCGCAGTGATGGCGCCCGGCGCGACGACGTTGAGCGGTTCACCGAGTCGCAGCCGGGCCGCAGCGACGAATGCGCGAGCGGCGTCGCGGTCTTGGATGACGGTGAACGGGGGGTCGGCCATCAGGCTGAACGGCACCGCCGGTTGGCGTAGCAACCGACCGAGTGGGCTGGGGACGTGCGGACCGAGCACCGGACCCAGCCGGAGCGAGCCAACGGCGACACCGATGCGTTTGGCGACCGCCTGGGCGCCGGATTCGATCCGCTCGACCATGCGCCCGTACTCGGACGTAGGGTTTGGTGCGACTGATTCGTCCGGCCGAGTGAGCGAGTTGCGGGCCCGCCCATAGATTTCGATACCACTGCGCACGATGAGGCTCTCGAGCGAGGGGCACTCGGCTGCCGCGCCGACAATGGCGGTGGTGGCGTCGTCGGTGAGTTGCTTTGCCAGCGCAGTGCCGGCTCTGGCGTCGGGCTCCCACACGGCAAGGTGGATCATCACATGCGGATCGAACTTGGTGACCACATCGACGATCCGCTCACGATTCGACGGTTCGATGCGGTGGAACTCGGCCTTGCGGAGCCGGCGTCGGGGCGGATCGACGTCGATGCCGCAGAGTGCACCGACCCACGGCTCGGCTTCGAGGAGTGATGCCACGAGTGACCCGAGCTCGCCACCCATTCCACTGACCAGCAGTCGTTGACCCCGCATGGTTTGAACGCTATCCACCCGAAGCCCACCCGAAAGATTTTCGGAGATTTCTCATGACACGACACCCCTCTTCCGATACCATCGCATGTGGGTAGGCGGGAAGAGGTGTCGCGTGACGCGCCATGACTTGCGCCAACCCAATCCAGCCCACCCGTCGCCGACGCATCCGCGTGCGTCCCTGGTGCGTGTGAAGATGCTCGTTGTTGCCGCGTTGTCGATGCTGGCCGCCACCTCGGTCGGGCTGTCCGGTACCACGGCTTGGGCCACTTCTCCCGCCGGTCTGTCGGCCGGGGCGCCGAGCGACAAGGTGACATGCGCAAAGTCGTACACCGTGGTCGCTGGCGACTTCTGGTTCGGCATCGCGAAAAAGGTCGGCGTCACGACGGCAGCGTTGCTCACGGCGAACACGGCCACGACAGCAACCCCGCTGTATCCGGGCAACGTGCTGTGCCTGCCGGACACCGCCACGGCGACCACCACTGCCACCACGACCACCACGGCTACCACGACCATTCCCCCGGTGACGACCGGTACCGGCACCACCGCAGTACCGGCCGACGGCTCACAGGTCACGACCCCGACGGCGCCCGCCGCGCCAGCGCCGGTGATCCCCATGGTGGCATTTCCGGTACAGGGGCCGTGTTGGTTCACGAACACCTGGGGCGCACCGCGGTCGGGTGGACGCAAGCACGAAGGCGTCGATGTGATCGCGAAGGCAGGCCAGTACCTGTACGCGGTGGTGGATGGAACGCTCACGAGGCAGGCGCTCGACAAGCCGGGCTCGCTATCTGGCAATGCCTGGTGGCTGACCGGGACTGACGGCACGTACTTCTTCTACGCCCATCTCTCTGCGTTCGCGCCGGATCTGGCGATCGGGTCGAAGGTGGTCGCCGGCCAGATCATCGGGTACGTCGGTGACACCGGCCACGCCGCGGGGCCGCACCTCCATTTCGAGGTCCACCCGGGTGGTGGTGCGCCGATCGACCCAACCCCGACGATCAAGGCGGTCGACGGATGCAAGAACCGTGACCCGCTGCCACAACCGAGTGGCACGTTGCCGCCCGCACCGGTTCCGGCCGCCGCAACGACAACGACAACGACAACGACAACGACAACTGCAACGACAACTGCAACGACAACAACTGCAACGACAACAACTGCAACGACAACTGCGAACGCGCCGGTCGGGATCACGACACCGAACGGCGGTTCGCTTGCGCCACCGACCAATACCGTGCTTGCCAACGTCCCGCCGCCTTCAGCACCCGGTGGGCTATGGCAGTTCATCGCGCCAGCGACAGCGTTCGATACCTCGTGGGCCGGCACCCGTTTGGTCGCACGGCGAGCAACGTCGATCTCAATCGCCAATCTCGCCGGCGTGCTCAGTTCCACCGACGGCGTGATGCTGCGCTTCACCACCAAAGGCGCGGCATCTTCGGGGTATCTGGTCGCCCACCGGTGCGACATCGGGGCACCTGCGTCTGCCAGCCTCACGTTTCGTGCGAAGGGTGGTTCTGTCGGCACCACGCTCGTCTCGGTGTCCAACGGATCGTTTTGCGTCACTGCCAACGTCGCAGTGAGCGTCAAGGTCGAAATCATTGCGGTGCGGTCTGCAACCGGCGTCGGGCTGCAAGCAATTCCGGCGGTCCGTGCGCTCGACACTCGCACTACGCAACGGTTGCGGCGCGGTGCTCAGGTGGCGATCGCCCCAGCGGCACTTGGGGTGGTTCCGGGTATGCAGGCGGTGTCGGCCACCATCACGATCGTGCGACCATCTGGTGCGGGCACGCTCTCGGTCGGCTTCTGTGGATCGGGTCTGTGGCCCGCCCCCATCAGCGGCGATGCCTTGTCGTCGTTCTCCATCGCGATGCGCGTCACCAGTACCGGGTGGTGCTTGTCGAGTACCGTCGACGTCGATGTCGTGGTCGACGTCACGGGTTTGTGGGCCGGAGCTGACACACCGCCAACGCCGATCGATCCGGTGCGCGTGTTCGATTCTCGTTCCACGGGAGCACCGATCGGGCCGACGGCCGTGCAGGTTCAGGTGGCAGGGATCGGCGGAGTGCCGGCTGGTGCCGGGTCGGCCGTGCTGGCCATTTCAACTGTTTCGGGATCGGCCGCAGGCATCGTGTTCGCCGTGCCATGTGGCGGTGCGCGTAGCGAGGGTGCCGTAGCAGCTAGCAACCCAAACCGGATTGTCACCGCCGTGGTGCCGGTGCGGTTGAGTGGTGGTGCCGTGTGCCTGTCGGCGTTGTTTGCCGTGGATGTGATAGTCGACGCAGTGGCTGCGGCCTGATCAGCCGAGCCCGCGGGAGTCCTGCTTCAACGCCGTGTCGACCGAGACCGCGGCGGCAACGACGAGAGCGTTCAACGGTTGTGGAAGCTGAGCGTGGATCTGTACCACGTAGTTGTCGGCTGTGGTGAACATCGTTTTCGCGAAGCCTTCGAACGTTTTGGTGATGCGCGCGACCTCGGCACCGGTGTGGTCTTCGATCCGGAAGTTCCAGGCGCGCCAGTTCTCCGCGTTGATGCTGCCGTAGGTGTGGCCCCCGGCCTGGAGCGAGAAGTGGATCTTGCCGAACATGTTGTCTTGGATGATGCGGCCGATCTCTTGATTGTTGGCATCGCTGACCACGATGGTGCTCTTGATCAGCTTGGCGGGGCGTGTGAGTCGCAGCACCACCGCGCCGGACGAGTCGGAAATCTCCATCTTGTGCGTGAAGTACTGGTCGAGGTTGCTGACGAGCCGCAATGCCTTCTTGGCGGTGCTCTGGCCGATCTCGTTGACCGCCGCGATCTGGCGGCCTTGCTGGTCGAACACGCCGAACTGGTTCTTCAGTTCGATCAGCTTCGCCTTCTGGTTCACCACCAGGATTGGCTCGGTGAAGATCGTTCCGCCGCCCGCGAATGCGGCCGCGGTGACCCCGGCGGAGCGGTAGCTCGCCTGGCCGGAGAGTTGGCGCTCGATCTTTGCCGGGTCGCCCTCGTTGCCGATCGTCAGCGCATTGTCGAGTCGGTCGAGAGCCTTCGGTTTGAGTGGGTCGACACCCGCAACGCCGTGATTACTGACGTGATCGGTCCAGGCCGTGCCATCCCAATAGCGGAGTTCGTGACGGCCGGTTGTGTCGGGGTACCAGTTGGCGGGCGTACTGCTCATCTAGCGATCGTACGCCACACGGCGACCGCTGTCAGCGAAGTTGCGGGGCCATGAGAATGACTTCGCGACCGAACGGATCGAGCTGATGTCCGGAGATGCGTTCGATGACCGTGATTGCCTGCGTTGGGTCGTCGATGAGGCCAGACCAGCGGATATAACCGCCCATGATGCCGACGAGCCTGTCGTCGACGGTTTCGTTGTGGATGATCACCTTGGTACCCGAAGCGATCAAGCCGTGCAGTTCGACGTAGAAGGTCTTCAACCACATGCCAAGGTCGTCCAGACCGGTGAACGGACGATGCCGGTAGGCAAGGTTCAGTTCGTCGTAGTTGTGCAGGTTGTGCGGTGCCGGAATGATGCTGATCAGGCAGCCAAACCCGTTCTCACGAAGCCAGATGATCTCTTCTTGACGCCTGACGCGACGGTGGTTGTCGCCATGACCGCCGGGGCGATCGCAGACGGCGAGTTTGTCCTTCATGATCCACGTGAAGTTACGCGGCGTGATGCCAAGCGCCCATTTCCCGCGGAGTCGAGGTGGCATCAGTGGCTGGTTTCGTCGGCGGGCATCGGTAGTGAAGGCTATCTCCCAGTACCGCCGATGATTGTCAGACGTTGATGGCTCCGGGCCACGCGTGCACCGCCAGGCACTTCGCATGCAACACCGACACCAGCGGCGACGTCGAGCACCCGCTGCACCGTTGCACTGTTGGGTGGTCGCCCGAGCGGATCGGCGCAACTCAACCACGCCCGCACCGCCCGACGCGCCAGCGCCGGAGGTGCCCCGGTCAGTGCTACTGCATCGGTGGGGTCGAGACCGGCGGCAAGTTGGTCCAAGAGGTCATCATCCTCACGCAGCAGTTGAGCCTGGCGGGCAAGGATCGACACGATGTCGCGTTCGGCCACGTCACTCAACAGCGGCAGCACTTCGGCACGCACCCGATTACGCCGGTGGCGGGGGTCGTTGTTCGACGGATCGGTCACCACCGTGAGCTCGAGGGTGGTGCACAGAGCCACCGTCTCTGACCGGCGGAGCCCGAGTATCGGCCGGCGCACACCAGGATGATCGAGGCCGGCGCGCATACCGGCCAACCCCCGCGTGCCCGAGCCGCGAAGCAGATGCAGGAGCACCGTTTCAGCCTGATCGTCGGCGGTGTGCCCGGTGCACACATCGCTCGGAAGCACGCCATACCGGGCTGCGCGGGCGCGGGCTTCCAAGTTCGGTCCGGGCTGAACGACAACGCGCAGCGACCGGAACATCGCTCCAAGTTGCTGAGCGGCCTCAAGCACGATGTCTGCCTCGTCGGCCGATCCACTTCGCAGGCCATGGTCGACGTGGACCGCAGTGACACGGCACCCGGCTGCTACGGCAAGCGCCAAGAGCGCGGTCGAGTCGGGTCCGCCAGAGACTGCACACGCCACCTCGCTGCCAGGAGGCGGGAAGTTGCAGCGAGACAGTAGATCCGTCGGGCCGATGGGCTCGCCGATGCCGGGCGGATCAGTCTTCGCGGCGCTGACGCTTACCCGGGTAGTGCTGTGAGGTGACGCTCTTCAGGTATGCAGCAACCAGCACAACCGTGACCAGCACGGCCCCAAACGTGAGCAGCACCCCGATCCACCAGTGCCAGATGTTGTTCGCCGCGAGCATGAATGCAAGCGTAGCCACCCGTCGCCCTGATCCAGCGAATCAGCGGTCGGCTGACTGGCTCGTCTCGCCGTCGCCGAATGCTTGACCGAAGCATTGCTCGACCTTGGCCATCAGCCCTGGTGGAATCTCATCGGTCCGGCATTTTCGTGATACGACCATCTTGAGTTCGGCATGGAAATCGAATGCTTCGAGGCAATCGCCGCATCCACCCAGATGCGCGCGGATTGCGTGCTGGGCGTCTTCGGACAACTCGTTGTCGAGGAACGTCTGCAGTTCACGCAGGGTGTCATTGCAGTTAGCCATGAACGGTCACCTCGATTGGGTTGTCGGCTGCCGGGTGAGCAGCAGGGGTTGCAGCAGTCAGGCCGCGTGCCTGGGCAAAGTCCATCAACATCTTTTGCATCGCTTTTCTTCCCCGATGAAGGCGAGACATGACCGTGCCGATGGGGATATCGAGCATTTCGGCGATCTCTTTGTATGAGAATCCCTCCACGTCGGCCAGCAACACGGGGATCCGAAAGTTGTGCGGCAGTTCCTCAAGGGCGGCCTTGACTTCGACGTCGGTGAACAGATCGAAGAGTTGGTCCTCTGCGCTTCGGGCGGCCTGATTGAGCGTGTCGAGTCGTCGGTACATGTACAGGTCTTCAACGTCGGCAAGTTCGGTCTCTTGCGGGCGGCGTTGTTTGGCGCGATAGGTATTGATGAAGGTGTTGGTCAAGATCCGAAACAGCCAGGCGCGCAAGTTGGTCCCGTCTTGAAACGAGCCAAAGCTGCGATACGCCCGCAGGTACGTCTCTTGTACCAGGTCTTCAGCGTCGGCACCGTTGCGTGTCATCCGCAGAGCAGCGCTGTAGAGCTGCGGTGTGTACTGCATCGCCTCGGCAGCGAAGGCTTCCCGGTCGGCCATATTCCTCACACTACCGACAAGCAGGTCGGCGGCATACCGAAATCTGCCGGCGTCGCTCTGTTCAATCGCCGACGGCCACCTGCGCCACGTAGTCATCCACGGACGCGACGAATCGTTCGAGCAGGTCGGCGAGGAGGCCGCGCTCATCGGGGGTGAACGCGTCCATGAGGTGCTTCATCAGTTCGCCGCGGCGGGCGGCTACCTCCGCATGGCGTCGGGTCCCGCTGCTGCTGATGAACACCATCACGACGCGACCGTCATCGTCGGAGGCCCTTCGGTCGGCGAGGCCGTCGATGACCAGTCGCTGCACGGCCCGCGTGGCACTCGATGGGTCGACTCGCAGCGCGTCGGCGAGGTCGCTCATTCGCCACCCCTGCCGATTGGCGAGTAGGTCGAGGGTATCCATCTGCCCCTGCTCGAGGGCATCGTCGCCGGTACCGAGGACGAGATCGCGAAGCGCGCTCATGGATGCACCGCGGCGGATCTCGATCCAGGCGAGCCCGATCCGGACAGCGAGGTCGTACTGCGCCGGTTGGGTCAGATCGACGCGGTCACCTGGGTCGGAAGTCATGCGCGCAGTAGGGTAGTGACATGGCCGATGACCAGGCTGATCGGACGACAGGCGGAGGCCCGTCCACACCTCTCGAGGCACTCGGAGTGATGGCCAGCCAGGATGTGATGCTCACGCCCGCGCTGCGCCACATCGAGATGTTCACCATGAGCGGGCTCCTCACGGTGCTCTGGCATGAACCACCCTCGGGCACTGCGGTGCTGCCGGTGGCGATGGTGCTGTGCGGCGGAGCAATGGGCGGGCTACTCGGGCCTGCCGAAGGGCTGTACCACCGCCTTGGTGTCGAGTGGGCGACCCGCGGGGTGCCAGTGCTTCGAGTCAGTTATCGCCGGCCGAATGACCTCGATGCCTGCTGTGTTGACGTGGCTGCAGCGGTGCAACTCGCGGTCGGCGCAGGTGGCGCCGACCGGGTGGTCGTCATGGGTCACAGTTTCGGTGGTGCCGTTGCCGTACGCGTCGGCGTAGGTCTCGATGCAATGATCGCTGGTGTCGTCACGTTCGCCACCCAGTCAGCCGGATGCGAGATTGCAGGTGAACTTCGGGGTAAGCCGTTGTTGTTGTTCCACGGCGAGCGTGACGAGATCCTCGCGCCGCAGGCAAGCACGATGGTGCAGATGATCGCCGGCGGCGGAGACGTGGTGATCCTGCCCGGTGACGGTCATCTGTTGGCCAAGAGCGGCGACGCGCTGTGGGAACGACTGGAGGCGTGGCTTCCCGAGGTGCTCGGCCTGGCGTGAGGTCAGCCTGGCGGGCTGCACACCTCGAGCTCCATGCCGTCGATGTCTCGAAAGAAAAGTGACCACTCGCTGCCGAGCATCTGGATCTCGCCGACGTGGGCGCCAGCAGCAACCAATCGCTCGCGAACCGACATAAGCGTGGCAAGGGAGTCGACTGCGAGTCCGAAATGGTCGATCGCCCCGCGGTGGGCCAAGCTTTTCCGCTCGCCGATGATCTCGTCGGCCGACACTTCGAACACATTCAACGCGGCCCCGCCGCCGAGGTCGATGATTGCCATACGCCTGTGGTCGTCGCGTGCCGGAGTCTCGGACGTGACGTCGGCACCGAACGCGTTGCGATAGAACTCGATGAGCCGGTCGAGGTCGGCAGTCAGCGTGGCGACATGGTTGAACCCAGACGTGATCGACATGGCTTCCTCCTTGGGAATGTCGGCAACCTACCTCTTGCCGGGCGATTTGGTGGCCTATGAACCAAGGCTGTGGTAGGCGGCGCGCAAGATCGTATGGGCGCGGTCATCGCCGACGGTTCCCTCGCCCATGCGGTTCATCACGTAGGCCATCGTCATTCCGGCATCGACGTCATTGACCACCAACGAGCCACCCCATCCACCCCAGTAACAGACCCGGGCGTTCGGACTGATCGGGTTGCGGGGCGAGTTGAGGCCGTAGCCGATACCGAACGTGACCCCGATCCCGAGGACGAGATCTCGGCCAGCGGCTTGAACGTCGAAGATCCGCTCGATGACGTCCTTGCTGAGCAGGTCGACACCCCCCACCGATCCGCCTGCTGAGACCACCGACTGGGCCAAGGCAACGCTGCGCGCATTGCCATGCCCGCCTGCGGCCGGGATCTCGGCGCGTCGCCATGGAAGCTCCCAGGACTGCTCGGCACGCAGCCGCGGATTGGCAGCTCGGTAGGCGACCCCGTCGCGATGTGGCTCTACCTCGCTACTCCTGTCGCTACTCGCATCGCTGTTTGCGCCGTCACGCTCGAAGACCAACGGTGCGGCGGGGATGACGAGCGCGACCCGGTGGTCGTGTTCTGGAGCGAGGCCGATGTGGAAGTCGGCACCGAGCGGTCCGGCGATCTCCTCGGCGAAGAATCGTCCGACGGATCGACCGTCGACGCGCCGGACCACCTCGCCGACGAGGTTGCCTTGCGTCACGGCGTGATACCCGGATTTGGAGCCCGGCTCCCACCAGGTTTTCTGATCGGCGAGTAGTGCCGTAACTTTGTCCCAGTCGTACAGGTCGGTACTGTCGAGACGCTGGTCCCACCCCGGCAGGCCCGCGGTGTGCGAGAGCAGATGCCGCACCAGCACATTGCTCTTGCCAGCTGCGCCGAACTCGGGCCAGTACCGCTCGACCGGCGCGTCGACGTCGACGAGACCCCGGCCAGCTAGGACGAGCAGTGACAGGCACGTCATCGTCTTCGTCGTCGAAAAGACGTTGATGATGGTGTCGCGTTCCCACGGTGTCGTCTGGGCGGTGTCCTGATAGCCGCCCCAGAGATCGACCACGAGTTCACCACCGATGGTGACAGCGACCGATGCGCCGATGTCGCCGCTGTGTTCGAAGTTCGTAGCAAAGGCATCCTTCACCGCTGCGAACCGTGCGTCGCATTGCCCGCTAATGTCCACCATCGCGCCCCCTTGAATCATCGGCGCAAAGGTACACCTCTCCATAACGCGTCGCCATCGATCGGGGCCCACGCTTCGGGCCGACCTTTGGCGTTGGGTTGTCGTCAGCAGGCTGTCGCAGAATGTTGTGTGGTGGTGTGGGGGGTGAGGTTGGCCGTCTGGTCGTGTTGTCGGCAACGGTGTCACGGTTGTTGCTGAACTCGTGGTTGTGCCGCCGAAGTCGGCTCAACATCGGCGACTGACAGCCCGCCCGCCGGGCCTACCCGCTGTTGCGGTGCTAAGTCGCGTCGAGTTATCGGCGCTGGCGACATGAAAGTCGACGCGATCCTGCCCGCTACGCCTTTCTGGGAGGAGTCGCGTCGAGTTATCGGGGCTAGCGACATGAAAGTCGACGCGATCCTGCCCGCACAGCCGTCGTGGTCGCTGATCCAGACTTCCACTACGCCCGCCTGTCATGCAACGAACGTTCACGCTGCAGCGCGACCGCACGGCCGGGATCGGGATCGGGGTCGGGATTGGGATTGGGATTGGGATGGGGTACCGCCAACCCCACCCGCATTTTGCGACAACCTGTCAATGACAGCCCAACGCCAAAAGTCAGCGATTTTCTGACTATCCCGAGACCGCACCACTATTTTAGGAATCGCGACGTGGTGTTGTCGGCCAGCACCTTTCCGCCCGTCTGGCATGTAGGGCAGTACGCCACCGTGTATCCGCTGTAGGTCACGGCTCGGATGATGTCCGCGCATGCGGGGCAAGCCTGTCCGCTTCGGCCGTGCACCGCTCCCGGGCGGTCGGTCGACGAACTCATGTCGATCCGAGTGCGTTCATAGGCGAGACCATCGTCGAGAGCGTCGGCCATTGCGGCATGGACTGCGGCCGCGCCCGAATTGCCCAGTTTGCCCGTCATCACGAACGGAGACAGCTTTGCCCGGTAGCAAATCTCGTTCGCCAGCATTCGGCCGAGCCCACTGATCTTGTGCTGATCGCGCAGGAACCCATGCAACCGCATGTTGGTGCTACTGAACGCAGCGGCCAGTTCATGTACGCCGATCGAAAGTGCGTCGGGGCCGAGCCGATCGAGCGGGGAGACGTCCAGTCCGCCTGCAGTGGAGATGCACCACACACCCGCCCGTCGTTCCTTTCCAGCTTCGGTGAGCAGCAGCGCGGTCCCTTCAGCGAACACCAATCGTGCCTGACCGTTGCGCGGCTTCGGTGCCTGCTTCTCATCGACAAGCAGGCGGCCCCCTTGCATCAGGTGGATCACGAACGTGATTGGTTCGAACTGCACCAGTAGGTACTTTCCGCGTCGCCCGACGTGTTCGAGCGGCAGCCCGTAGGCCTCGTCCGGGCGTGGCACGGCGGTCTTCAGCGCCGTGAAGTTGAACGGCTCGAAGCGCTGCAGCACTGCTCCACGGAACTGTTCGGTCAGACGCTCGGCGTGCGCTTGAACTTCAGGGAGCTCGGGCATGACAGGGACCGACCTGCTCTAGCGGTACTCCGTGCGCCGGCGAACCGTGGCGAACACGGCATCGAGCGCACCGAACACTGCCTGGGATTCGATCAGTTTCTGTTGGTCGCCGCTGAGCAGGATCCGCCCGCTGATGAATGCCTCCTGGGCGCTCAGCTCGCCTGTTGCGACCCCGACGGCGGTGTCCCAATCCTGTTGCATGCGAACATCCTCGGGAAACGCAGCCCCCGCCCCGAACGAGGCCACGCCGCCGCCGACGTTGAGATGATAGGTGACGTCACCCTCGGGCCCGCCGGTGACGAGTTGGGTGACGCCGATCCGGTGCAGAGCAGACAATGCGCCGAGGCGTTCGCTCGTCGCGACCTCGGCCGAGAGCGCGTCGATCCATTCGAGACTGAGATAGCGGACCATTGCCGCCTAGTCTGCCTGATCGTGGACGATTCTGAACCCCTCGACGTCATCGGCAGCGGTGCCAAAGTGTTCGATGCGCCTCCAGTACGCGGGAGGTTTCTCGCGGTCGAGACCCCCGATGACGTGCTCGAGCTGATGGACAACGGCGCGGAAGGTGTCATCGCCCTCGTCCGTGATGCTGGTGCGACCTTCCTCGCGCCGATCTACCACGAACTGGCGGGCGTGATCTGTACCGGTGGCACCCCGCGAAGCCACATCGGCATCGTCAGCCGTGAGTTCCAGGTGCCGTGTGTGATGGCGGCCTCGTTCGCGGCCGACGAACCCGCAGCTGGGTCCACAGTGGAGCTGGACTGCAGCGGCGAGGAAGGGATCATCCGTGGCTGACCAGCGCGACGACAACAGGTATCACGCGTTACGTCGTGACAAGGTCGACGAGTACATTGCGTATCACTCGGACATTTCGCGCCAACTCACTGCTGAGCGCACGTCGTTGGAAAGCAAGCTGATCCCCGTCAGCGCGTACATCATCGTGTCGTGCATCGAGGCGCTGCTGCGCTACCCGGAGATGATGAACACGATCGACGCGGCACTGCCGGCTGAAGAGATCGGTCGGCGCGCCCGGCGGCCTGGTTGCCGAGTCAACACCGTGCATCTCTGGAGTATCGCCAACCTGCCACTTGTCGGTCGTAAGGTGCTCGAACTGGTCGATCCGGCGAAGGCGCACGACGTGTCGGCGTTGGCAACCATCGCCGACTTCTGGGAGCGGGCGGCGGTGGGCTTTCGTGGCGACGGTACTCGTCAGGCATCGGACACGAACTACGTCAAACCGTACGAATCCACCATCGTCGATGCCCTTCTCGTCGGGGTACACGAGGTCGATGATCAACAACGGGTCGCGATCAAGAAGCTCAACGCCACGCTCATCAGCTACTTGTTCCTGCTGTACTTCGACACCCGGGTCGGCACCGGCGACAGTGGCCCCTATGAATTGCCCGATGGTCGAATCATGCTCGTCCGCGACTACTACCAACTGTCGTCCAGCGACTTTCCGTGGAGCACGGTGGCGGCCGGTGTGCCGTACCAGAACCTCACCGCTGCGTTCGTGCTCGACGGCGTCACCATCGACCGGATCACCGACTTCGGAACCAGCAACACCACACCGGAGGACTATCTCGATCACGTCGTCGGTTTCGCATTGTTCACCGCGCACCCGGTCACCGGAACCCTGACCCGGGTTGGCCTGCACGAGATCGACGCGATCGTCGGTGAGGTGCGAACTGCGCAGTCGGCGCACTATCGCAACATCGCCAAGATGACCAGAGATGAAAAGATTCAGGCGGGTGCTTACGTGTACTTCAGCTTCCTCCGCCCGTTTGCCGTCGAGGCCGGGGTGCACGACCAACTCGACTGGACCGTGCCCCGAGACATCGACCCCGTTTTGTATGAAATGGTCGCAGCGATGGAGGGCGACAACTCTGGCGTGGGTGACGACGGGCCGTACTACGCGCCGCTGCCGTGAATCAAACCGTTGGCGGCACTGATGGGGGGTTCGTCGATGCCGACGAGGCGCGCCACGACGAAGTAGCCGTCGAATCCTGGTGGTGGTGGGCAAGGTCGCGCGTTTCGGGCGGCGATGAGGCGGCCATCGGGGTGTTCGTCGGTCTCGAACTGAGGGGTACCCGCTTCGACTACTGGGCCGGTCTCGTGCGTGAAGGTCAGCCCTATCTGTACGTCGAAGAACTCGACGGGACGGGCCTGCGCCGCGATCTGGAGATCAAGCCGGCCGAGATGTGGGCCGACCATGCATGTGATGTGCCGTTCGTCCAATGGAGTCTCGGTAACGAAGCACATGGGGTACTCCTCGACGACCCGACCGAGGCATGGCGTCGCGCCCATGGCGTTGTCGTCCCGGTGACGTTCGATATCGAGTGGTACGCCGCTGCGCCGCCGCTGGCGCTGGATCTCGTTACGGGGGCGACTGGGTATCGGCAACTGGGCGAGGTCGATGTGCAGATCGAACTGTCCGAGGGAATCGTCGCATTTGCCGGCCCCGGTGAGCGGGTGCATGCGTGGGGTGCCCCGTACGTGCCACGATCGTTCGCGATGCCTACCGACCACCGCGGCCTCCGTGCCCCCTACCGCCGAACCGACGGCACGTACGTCGATCAGGTACTGACCGACGCCGGCTGGTGGATGAGCGCATGACCAGAGACATTCTCAACGAGTTCGATCAACAGCGCCGCCGCCCCGCCTATCCCGACGTGCCTGTCGTCATCGGCATGGTGATCGAAGACCGTGCGAGCCAGTTTTGTGGCGACGTGGTGAAGATCTCGTTCGAGGCAGTCACCTTGCGCGACCGGTTGGGAAACCACCGGCACTTTCGCTACAAACCGGGCGGTTTCCTGCTCGGGGGACGACCTGTCTCACTGGTTCGCACGGCCGCCAGCGCAGCACCGGTCGCCCCACGGGTCACCAACAGTGGCTCGGTTGCCTCGTTGGCACCGGTCCGGGCGCAGATCGCCAAGGCGAGCCGCATCTGGGTCGAAGGCAAGCATGACGCCGAACTCGTCGAGCACGTCTGGGGTGACGATCTACGCGAGGCCGGAATCGTGGTCGAACCGCTGCACGGGCTCGACGATCTCGTCGGTGCTGTGGCCGACTTCGGGCCGGGCCCGCAACGGCGGTTGGGAGTGTTGGTCGACCATCTCGTGGCTGGCTCAAAAGAACAACGCTTGGCGCAACAGGTCAGCGGACCGTCTGTGCTGGTGACCGGCCACCCGTTCATCGACGTGTGGGAGGGTGTGTGGCCGAAGCTGCTCGGTCTCGATGCCTGGCCCACTGTGCCACGCGGACAGCCGTGGAAGGAGGGAATCTGTGCCGCGCTCGGCGCCGATCCGCTAACGTTCTGGCCGCGGCTGCGGGCCAAGGTTCGCTCATTTGCCGATCTGCGTCCCGAGTTGGTCGGTGCCGTCGAGCAACTGATCGACTTTGTGGCACCGCCGGAGCCGTAATCGGTGGACGCGGCGGCACAGCCACCTTCGACGACTCGTCACGGCTGGTCGGCATCTCCTTGTGGACCAGCGTCAACTCCTGAACGTGCCAGCGTCCGGCGGTGGCGGATGAACTCGATTGCGATCGGGGCGATCGACACCGCCACGATCACCAGCGCAGCGATCTCGATGTTGTTCTTGACGACATCGATCTCGCCGAGGAAGTAGCCGAGCGATGTGATGCCGACGGCCCAGAGCACGCCACCGATCACGTTGTAGGTGACGAAGGTGCGGTAGTGCATTCTGCTGACGCCGGCGATGGTGGGAACGAACGTGCGCACGATCGGTACGAACCGGGCTAACACGATGGTCTTGGCACCGTGACGTTCGAAGAACGCGTGGGCCTTGACCACGTTGGCCGGGTTGAAGAATCTGCCCTTTGGTCGATCGAACAACGCTGGCCCGAAGCGGCGTCCGATGAGATAGCCGACCTGATCGCCCGCGATCGCGCAGATGGCGCACACCGCGGCAACGACCGGCAAAGGCGGCAGAACGTGACCACCAGCCTCCGACGAGAGAAAACCGGCGAAGAACAGCAACGAGTCGCCGGGCAGGAAGAATCCGATCAGCAGACCAGATTCGGCGAAGACGATCAGCCCGAGAACTGCGAGCCCACCCTTCTTGATCCAGTCATTGGCGAAGTCGAGCAGGGCGAGCACGGGTGGTGAGGCTACCGGCCAAAACGGACGAGGCCCGGGCAACTGCCCGGGCCTCGTCGTGTTCGATCTCGTTGAAATCGTCAGTGCAAAGCGGAGGCCGGTGTCTTGGCGGCCTCGGAGTCGCCACCGAACGACACTCTCTGACGGCTGCTGTAGATCAACGCGCCGATGAGCACCACGAGGGCGGCGGCGGCAATGGAGAACCGGGCGCCATCGTTGTCTTGCAGACTGATGATGGCGGGCAGCATCAGCAACGACACCAGGTTCATCACCTTGATCAATGGGTTGAGCGCAGGGCCGGCAGTGTCCTTGAACGGGTCGCCGACCGTGTCCGCGATGACCGCAGCACGGTACGGGTCGCTGCCCTTGCCGCCGTGATTGCCATCTTCGATGTACTTCTTCGCGTTGTCCCACGCACCGCCCGCGTTGGAGAGATAGTTGGCCATCAGTTGTCCGACAAGAATGACAGCGGCCAAGAACGCGCCGAGTGCGTAGAAGTTGATGCCGAAACCGACGACGACCGGGGTGAGTACGGCGAGCAGAGCCGGGGTGGCCAGCTCGCGCAGCGATGCCTCGGTACAGATGTCGATGACCGGGCCGTACTCCGGCTCCTTTTCGCCACGCATGATCTTGCCGTCGGCGAACTGCTTGCGAACTTCCTGGACGACCACGCCGGCAGTACGGCCGACGGCGCGAATGGCCAGAGCGCTGAACAGGAATGGCACTGCGCCACCGATCAGCAGGCCGATGAAGATCTTCGGGTCGGCGACGTTGATCGGCAGCAGGTCGAACACACCGCGCTGGGTCTTCAGCGCGGCGTCGATGATGTTTTTGGGCAAGATTTCCTGGGCGGCTGTCTCGATGAAGCTCGCAAACAAGGCCACCGCGGCGATGACCGCTGAGCCGATCGCGAAGCCCTTGGTGACGGCCTTGGTGGTGTTGCCGACCGCGTCGAGGCTGACCATGATGCGCTGGGGCTCACCGTGGAACTCGCCAGACATCTCGGCGATGCCGGCAGCGTTGTCGCTGACAGGACCGAACGTGTCCTCGGAGACGATGATGCCCGTGGTGGCCAGCATGCCCATGCCCGTCAGGGCGACCAGGTAGAACGAGAACTGCAGGTTGCCGCCGCCGAGGGTAAGGGCCACGGCGATTGCGATCGCAATCGCAATGACCGCGTAGACGGCGCTCTCCATGCCACTCGCAGTGCCGGCGAGAATGGCGGTGGCCGGACCGGTTTCGGCGGCGGCGGCGATGTCTTTGACCGGCGAGTGGTGGGTCGCCGTGTAGAACTCGGTGAGCCGACTGATCAGCTGGGCCAGGACGAGGCCAATGGCCACCGCGCCGAAGCACTTCCAGCCGACGCTGTCGGAGTCGTTGCCGACATAGACCAGCGCGACGAGCAGGGTCCCCAGCAGGGTCAGTGTGCCGGCGACGAGGAAGCCCTTGTTGATTGGCTTCAGGGCATTGGTGTCGCCCTCTTTGGCCTTCACGAAGAAGATGCCGACGATCGAACCGATCACGCCGATGGCGCGGGCGGCGAGCGGGAACATCAGGCCCAACACCCACTTGCGGGGGTCGTCGGGGAAAATCGACTTGAATGCCGCAACACCGAGAATGATCGAGGCGACGAGGGTGACCTCGTAGCTCTCGAACAGGTCGGCCGCCATGCCAGCACAGTCGCCCACGTTGTCGCCGACGTTGTCGGCGATGGTGGCCGGGTTGCGCGGGTCATCTTCGGGGATGCCGGCTTCGATCTTGCCGACGAGGTCGGCGCCGACGTCGGCGGCCTTGGTGAAGATGCCGCCGCCGACCCGGAGGAACAGTGCGAGTAGCGAGCCACCGAAGCCGAAGCCGATCAGGATCACCGAGCTGGTGTTCTGGAAGATGGCGATGATCGTGGTGGCCCCGAGCAGGCCGAGGCCGACGGTGAACATCCCGGCCACGCCACCGGTACGGAAGGCGACATCGAGTGCCTTGGGCATGCTGTTCGTGAGCGCCGCCGCAGCCGTGCGCACGTTGCCGCGCGTCGCCAGGGTCATGCCGATGTAGCCGGTGAAACCGGAGGCGAGGCAGCCAAAGATGAACGCCAGCGTGCGGTACAACCCGACCTCACCGAAACTGAGGGCAGAGGAGCCGTCGGGCTTGGTGATCGCCTTCGACGTGACGAACACGATGACCGCGAGAGGGATGAGGATGACGGCGATCGTCTTGAACTGCCGCTTGAGGTACGCCCAAGCTCCCTCTTGGATCGCCTTCGCGATCGACTGCATCTTGGGTGAGCCGGCATCGGCCGCCATGACGCTCTTGGCAAGGTACAGCCCGACAGCAAGTGCGATGAGGGCCGCAGCGGCGGACAGTCCGATGACTGCCCACTCACCGCCCTGCAGAGTGAATTCCTGGTAGCCCCCTTCAGAGGCAAAGATTCCAGACACGATCAACCTTGGGGTGGCTCAGGGCGCGCACAACTGTGGACGCGCCATTGGTGGAAACGGACGAGTGTAGGGACTTTCGCGTCCGACCGACGAAACGGTCGGTCTCAAGAGGCAGAGTTCGCCAACGCCCGTCGAGAGGGCTACGGTTCGACCTGCGTTCTCCAGAGCACCGAAAGACGTCACGACATGTCTCAGACACTCGCTTCGAAACCTGCTTCGCCCAGTCCACGTGACCCTGTCACCGGTACTGCGATGGGGGCCTCGAAGAGGCGGAAGTTCTTCCTCATCGATCTGTACGGCACCGCAGTCGGCAAGAAGTACGTGATGGCCCTCACCGGTGTCATCGGCATTGGGTTCGTGATCACCCACATGATCGGTAATCTCAAGATGTTCCTCGGCAAAGACGCCGGTGGTGTGTACGCAATCGATCACTACGGCGAGTTTCTTCGTGAACTGCTTGTCCCGATCCTGCCGCGGACCGTCGCTCTCTGGCTGCTTCGTCTTGTGCTGATCGGCGCGATCTTGTTGCACCTGCACGCAGCGTTCAGCCTGACGGTGTTGAACCGCACGGCCCGGCCGGTGAAGTATCAAAGCGCTCGCGACTATCAGGTAGCCAGCTTCGCCAGTCGCACCATGCGCTGGACCGGCATCATCGTGTTGCTGTTCCTCGCCTGGCACCTAGCCGATTTCACCGCTGGATGGGCCAACCCCGGTTTCGTCCGCGGCGAGGTGTATCGCAATATCGATGCCAGCCTGAGCCGCATTCCCGTCGCAGCGCTGTACATCGTGGCCAACATTGCATTGGGCGTTCATTTGTTCCATGGCACATGGAGCCTGTTCCAGTCGATTGGCTGGTCGAATCCCCGATTTAACAAGTGGCGTCGCGCGATGGCGATGGGCGTCGCCACGGTGATCGTCGTCGGCAACGTGTCGTTCCCGGTGGCTGTGCTCGCCGGCATCGTGAAGGTTTGAGAGGGAAGTCACCGATGTCCACAGGAGTGTTGAACGAAATGCCGAGTGAGATGCTCAACGACAAACTCGCCAGTAAGTCGCCGGCCGGTCCGGTCGCCGAGAAGTGGGACAAGTTCAAGAGCGACATGAAGTTGGTGAACCCCAATAACAAGCGCAAGTTCAAGGTGATCGTCGTTGGCACCGGTCTGGCCGGAGCGTCTGCTGCGGCAACGCTGGCCGAGTTGGGCTACCAGGTCGATGCGTTCACGTTTCACGATTCGCCACGCCGCGCGCATTCCATCGCAGCACAAGGTGGCATCAACGCGGCGAAGAACTACCAGGGTGATGGCGACTCGGTTCACCGTTTGTTCTACGACACCATCAAGGGGGGCGACTTCCGCTCCCGTGAGTCAAATGTGCACCGTCTCGCTCAAGTCAGTGTCGAGATCATCGATCAGATGGTTGCTCAGGGCGTGCCGTTTGCCCGCGAGTACGGCGGTCTGCTCGACAATCGCAGCTTCGGCGGAGCACAGGTCAGTCGCACCTTCTATGCTCGCGGCCAGACCGGCCAGCAACTGCTGCTCGGTGCCTATCAGCAGATGGCCCGCCAGGTCGGCCTTGGTAACGTCCGGCTGTTCAACCGCAGTGAACTCGTCGACACCGTGGTCGTCGACGGCCGCTGTGCAGGCATCGTGACGCGCGATCTGGTTAACGGTGCCATCCGGTCACATGCTGCGCACGCCGTGGTGCTGTGCACCGGCGGCTACGGAAATGTGTTCTTTCTTTCGACCAACGCGATGAACTGCAATGTGACCGCTGCGTGGCGAGCACATCAGCGCGGCGCATTCTTCGCCAACCCGTGTTACACCCAAATCCATCCGACGTGTATCCCGCAGGCCGACGACACGCAGAGCAAGCTCACGTTGATGTCCGAGTCCCTGCGCAACGATGGCCGGGTGTGGGTGCCGTCAAAGGTCGACGACCAACGTGTCGCCGACCAGATTCCCGAAGACGAGCGCGATTACTACCTCGAGCGGATGTATCCGAGCTTCGGCAACTTGGCTCCGCGTGATATCTCGTCGCGTGCAGCCAAGCGCGCTGTCGACAGTGGCCGTGGGGTCGGCCCGCTGAAGAACGGCGTATACCTCGACTTCTCGGCAGCCATTGCCCGTCTCGGTAAGGACGTCGTGGAGGAGCGGTACAGCAACCTGTTCGAGATGTATGAACGGATCGCCGGCGAGGATCCGTTCACGTCGCCGATGCGGATCTACCCCGCCAGTCACTACACCATGGGTGGACTGTGGGTGGACTATGAACTGATGACCACGGTGCCCGGCCTTTACGCCGCCGGCGAGGCCAACTTCAGTGACCATGGAGCCAACCGTCTCGGCGCGTCGGCGCTCATGCAGGGTCTGTCCGACGGGTACTTCGTGTTGCCGTACACCATTGGCAACTACCTGGCCCCGATGCTCAACAAGCCGGTGCCGGGCATCGACCACCCCGAGTTCCAGACAGCAGAACAGGCCGCACGACAGCGGTATCAGGGCTACATCGATGTGAAGGGCACTCGCTCGCCGGATTGGTTCCACCGTGAGCTCGGCAAGATCATCTGGGACTACTGCGGTATGGAACGCACGGAGGCGGGGTTAGGCAAGGCGCTCGTTGAACTGCCTGCGTTGTACAACGAGTTCAAGACCGACCTGCGAGTGACTGGCGACGGTGTCTCTGTCAACCAAACGCTCGAAAAAGCTGGCCGTGTTGATGACTTCTTCCAACTCGGCATGCTCATGTGCAGCGATGCGCTCGAGCGCCGTGAGAGCTGCGGCGGCCACTTCCGCGCCGAATATCAAGACGACGAGGGCGAGGCCAAGCGTGACGACGAGAACTTCGCGCACGTCGCTGCCTGGGAATGGACCGGCGATCCGATGAAGGCCATTCGCAACATCGAACCGCTCGATTTCGAGGCTGTCCACCTTGCCACGAGGAGCTACAAGTGAACACTGTCACCGCACCAGCGCAACAACATTCGAAGCACTTGAAGGACATCACGCTCAAGGTCTGGCGTCAAACCGGACCCGACGACCGTGGCCATTTTGAGACGTACCGTATCGACACGATCAGTGACGAGGCGTCGTTTCTCGAGATGCTCGACGTACTGAACGAAAAGCTCATCGCCGAGGGACGGGAAGCGGTCGTCTTCGACCACGACTGTCGTGAAGGCATCTGCGGCACCTGCTCGCTGATGATCGACGGGCAAGCGCACGGGCCACAACGCGGCACGGCGACGTGCCAGTTGCACATGCGTAAGTTCCAGTCCGGCGCCGAGATCGTGATCGAACCGTGGCGAGCCGCGGCGTTCCCGATCATCAAAGACCTCATGGTCGACCGCTCTGCGTTTGACCGCATTGTCGAATCCGGTGGCTACATCACCGCCGCCACCGGCGGTGCCCCCGACGCCAACCTCATCCCGATCCCGAAACCGGTTGCCGATGCGTCGATGGACGCGGCGGCGTGCATCGGCTGCGGAGCGTGTGTCGCCGCGTGCCCGAACGGTGCCGCGAACCTGTTCACCGCAGCCAAGATCGCCCACCTCAACCTGTTGCCGCAGGGTCAACCCGAGCGCTTCAAGCGGGTGGAAGCAATGGTCGAAAAGATGGACGAATACTTCGGTTCGTGCACGAACCACGGCGAGTGCGAAGCCGCTTGCCCGAAGAAGATCTCGATCGACGTGATCGCACTGATGAACCGCGATTATCGCAAAGCGAAGTTCAAGAATCGCAAGGAACTCAGCGTCCGCTAGCAGCTTTGGTGGGGGGTGTGGTCGTGTGGGGAAGAGAA
>JANYDH010000016.1 GCA_025359865.1 Actinomycetes bacterium
ACCTCGACGAACTCGCGGTCGACCTTGTCGCATTGGCGAAGGCAAACCAGCAGAGGCTGCGATGAGCACCTCGATCCACACTCTCGGGTCGATCGCCGTCGGAGACCTCGTCTTCACGGTTGCCCCGATGACCGATCGCAAGACCCTGGAGATCACAGTAGACCGAGACGCCTCCCTAGTGCTCCGGGCCCCAGCCGAAGCGTCCCGCGAGCGAGTCGAGCGCTTCATCCAATCGAAGCGCAGTTGGGTGTACCGCAAGCTCGCCGAGAAGGACGCGCTTGTCGGTCCGCCCATCGTCAAGCAATTCGTCGACGGCGAAGGCTTCGCCTACCTTGGTCGCAACTACCGCCTGAAGATCGAGGACGGCATCGACGGCGTGCGTCTCGAGAGGGGTCGCTTCCGCATGTCACCTGAGACTGCGGCGGGCGGAGATGAAGCGATGCGACGGTGGTACGTCCGAACGGGCGAGCAATGGCTGAGCCGCCGTGTCGAGCCGTGGGCGAACCGAATGGGTGCGACCGGGGTCGGCGTCGCCGTGCGCGACCTTGGCTATCGCTGGGGATCGACCAAGGGCGAGAGCTACATCAACATCCACTGGGCAACACTGCAGTTGGCACCCAGCCTCATCGACTACGTCATCGTCCACGAGTTGGCTCACCTCAAGGAGCTCAACCACACGGATCGGTACTGGGCCGCCGTCGAGCGAGCCATGCTCGACTACGAGCGTCGACGCGCCGACCTGCTGACCGCTGGAGCGAGAGTGTGGGCCTGTCACGGCTGAAGTTGCGACTTGGATGGGGTAGCTCGGCTGTCGCGTCGATTGGTGCTCCTGCCGAGCATCGAGGAGACCGGCTACACGTGCACGGAGTCACCCCTTGCGCGATTGCGCTGCTTCAGTCGAACGCCCACTCCCACCGCTCCTCCAACGATCGATCCGGAAAGTCAGCGCGCCTCGTCGAATAGCGCCGACGCTCGTTGTCGGAGAGCTGCCGCCAGTGTGACTCGCCGAGTGAGGTCATCGTCGGTAACAGCAGTAGTCCTCGGGACCGAGCGATGAGACGATCAGGATCCTTCTTCTCGGACATTGCGAGCAGCGACTTTCCGATTCGAACTGCTCCTTCATCGCCGTCCGCCAGCCCGTCGAGGAACTCGATACAGCGATGGAGGCCAGCGGATCGCCGAACTGCGTGCCGCGCGAGGCTCCTATCTTGCCGACGAGCGGCCAGGGTAGTCACGAGCGTCCTCAGCGCGACGCTGTCTGGGGCCGCCGGCACCACTGATTCGGCCCACGCAGAGATTCCCCCGAGTTGCGTCGCCGACGAATGTTTCGCCAAACAAATTGTCGCCGCTGCCGCGACGATTGGCCGCGCGCTGAACTCGGACTTGAGCTGTTTGGTTGAGACAGCTAGCACTAACGGCCGAGCGGCCGAAGCAACGGGAGCGACAGCGAGATATTCGAAAACCAGGGCATCGATATCCTCATAGATTCCTTGCCGCATCGAGTACGTGGAGAACAAGTCGATCGTTTCTTCGTCCGTCAACGTGAACGATGACCGATACTCGAGCAGATGCCGAGCCGCCGACGGGTAGTCCCAGAGAAGTAGGGGCAGGGTGCGGAGAAGTGTCGTTGACCGACACTTGCGAGAGATCGTGCAAGCGCGGCGGAGAACCCGATCCCATCCGCGCCGTCGATCGTCATCTGCAAGCAGCTCTGGGATGAAGGCGGCCAAGAGTTGCTGAGCGCCGTCGTTGTCACCGTCGGCCATCAGCTCCTCGATGTCTCCGAGCTGATCGTTCTCGGCTCGGTGATACTCGCGCTCGTATTGCTCCCTCGTGAACCAGCGAGTCTTTGCGTTGTTTGGGTACAGTCCCACGCGATCAAGGGCGTCCTGGAACCGACCGAGCTTCCGCTTGGCGTCAGCCTCCGAGTCCGCTCCAAACGCAATGTCGTCCACAAAGCGGGCGTAGTGTCCGGCTTCGCCCTCTTTGCTGAAGAACTCATCAACCTCGGCCAACAGGAAATGGGCGAGGGTCCTGCTGCAGTCGTGATCTTCGACAGGTAGCCCGGTGGTTACCGCACGCTGGAGTTTTCGCGGGGGCCCGACCTCCGAGGCAATGTATGTCAATAGTTCGACACCACTGTGGTCGAGGCAACTCGAGACCGCCAGCCGGTTGCGGAGCACCTCGAGCTGAACCGAAGGAAAGAAGTTGGAGATGTCAGTCTCCACGATCAACTCGCACTCGTCGAGGATCTTCGAGATTGTCCTTTGCGTCGCCAGCCATCGTTCAAACCACGACCTTGTCACGCCTGGATAGTCACTATCGGAATCGTCGGCCTCGTCCATCGGTGCGTCATCGCCGTCCTGCCGTCCAGAGCGCGTCCATGGTTCGGTGAGCGCAAGCAACTGGCTCTTGGTGTGCAGAACGAGGGCGGTGTAGAGGATTTGGTCGTCTAGCGAGAGATATGACATCGCTCGGCTCAACCCCTTCGACTTCGCGGCTCGAAGTTCTTCGGCTGGTTGCGGTCTGTATCGATGATTGAAGACCGATGAGGCGAGTCCGGCCTTGTGTAGCTCCCAGGTCCACTGCGCGGCCGCCCAGTCGAGCGGATCTCGAAGCATCACCAAGTCCGGGAAGCGCGTCACCCGAAGCCGCTTCAGCACGCGCCTCCAAGCCGCATCAAGATTGGCCGGCGCAAGTACTTCGCGAACGGATGTCCGCTGGAGTGTCAAGGCGCGAGCTGGTCCATCCTGCATCCCAACATCGTCACTGAACTCGTCGAGCGACGCGCCGATACCAGCTGAGCTTTCTGCCGGTATTCCGTTCTCTTCCTCGACCGCGTCCACAAAGCATCCTCGCACGTGCCACGAGCACCACCTGTCCTGGTCTACCCGAAGGCTTGAACCGCGGCGACAACTGAAAGCAGCGCTCCGAGACCCGAGCACGTTGTGATCACTGCCGTGGTGACCACTCTCACGCGAAGGCTTCGCAACCAGCGTCGACGAACCGACACTGCGGCCATGACGCCGCCGGTCCCTACTGCGACACTCCAGAGGCCAGCGGGCGGGAGCACAGCCGGGACAAGCACGGCGATGCTCGATGCGACCACCGCCGCCATGACGGCGAAGAGATCGTTGGTGACCTGGCTTCCGG
>JANYDH010000054.1 GCA_025359865.1 Actinomycetes bacterium
TGTGTTCTTGGATGGAGTCGAGTCGGCTAGCGAGTGCGTTCGTCATCGAATGTTCCTCTCCGTGCGGCAATCGGGCCTCATGCCCCGCTGGAGTGCAACTCCGGCCGCTTAACATCGACGTTAACACCTTGATCCACACAAGGATACACAGAAACATAAACAAACACGTCCTCGTGGTGGACGTGCTGCGACCTGTTGTTAGCGGTACTGGTACTCGGTGCGGGCGAACATCACCCGCCTCGCCGCCGACAGGGCAAACTCGAATGTCACCGACGACAACGCCGACGACGACATCAAGCGGCGCCTGCAGGCCGCCCGGGCGTTCGGTCCGTTCGCAGCGGTGCATGCGTTCCCGGATGGACCCGGCGATGTGACCGATGATGACGACGGAGTGCACCTCGTGGTCTTGCCGACCACGTCGCATCACGTCCCGAACGTGGATCTGTCGCCAGCGATCACGATGGCCGAGCAGATCCTTGCCCAACGCAACGCCGGGCCGAGACTGAACCGCAACCTCCTCGTGTTCTGCGCACCTTCTGAGGCTCGCCTCCAAGAACTCCGAACAGCAACCCGCCAGCACCTGGCCTGGAAGTCGATCCTCAAGGACCATGTGGATCAACGCCTGGAGCTGACCAAAGGCGACGAAGCGCAGGCAAAGTCGAAGATCAGCGAAACGGACGAGACCGTCACTCAGCGGATCGCAGAGACCTACCAGCATGTGCTCGTTCCCGAGCAGACCCCAGGTACCCGAGAGATCCGTTGGCACCAGACCAAGCCGACCGGAGCCGGCAGCCTCCCTGAGCGAATCGCGAGGAAGCTCGAATCCGAGGAGCGACTCATCACCGCGTACGGCGGAACACGAGTGCGGATGGACCTCGACCGCATCCCCCTGTGGTCTGACCGGCGAGACATCACCGTGGAAGGGCTGTGGAAGGCGTACTGCCAGTTCCCCTACCTGCCCCGACTGGCCTCGTTCGATGTGCTCGCCAAGGCGATCAGCGACGGCGTGTCGAAGCTTGCGTGGCAGAGCGAGACGTTTGCGTACGCCGAAGGCCATGACGGCAACCGTTGGGTAGGCCTCGATGTCGCTCAGCACATCAGCGCTCGACCGAGTGGCCTCGTCGTCCACCCAGAAGTCGCGCAGGCCCAGATCACTGCCGACGCCCAACCCGTCGAAGCCCCTGCAGAGGCCGGACCGACAAATACTGTTCCGAGCACAGGCGGCGGTACTGAGGGTGGAGGTGCGGCAGCCGGAACTCGCAAGGCTGAGCCGGTCGCGAGCGCGACGTCGTTCTACGGTCAGTTCTCACTCGATTCAGTGCGAGCGATCCGCCAGCTCGAGGAGATCTTGCGCACCGTTGTCGAGCGTCTGAACGCTGCGCCTGGGGGAGCGGTGAAGTTGACGCTCGAGATCAACGCTTCGTCGGCAGGATTTGACGACCGCGTTCGCAGGGTGGTCAGCGAGAACGCGACGCAGCTCGGTGCAAGGAGCCAGGAGTTCGAGTGATCGATCCGCTCCTCGCTGCCCTCGGCAACTCTTACCGTGCCCGAGCCCGCGAACGTGCGCTGCGATCGGCTCGTTCGCCAGCGAGTCGCCGGCGCGGCCGTACGGTCGCTGAGCAAGTTGAGCGCGATGACTAGTGCAGCGGATGAGCCCGCAGAGCCGAGCACCGAGCACGCCGAAGCGGCGGCTGAGGCCGCCGCGCCCCGGATAGGGATGAGCCCATACGCCACTGGCGGCGGCGGAGTGACCTTCGAACGGAAGGTGGCAGTTGGGTATCTCGCCCTTCTCCTGACTCGCGAGGGCGCTACTGAACTCGGCGAGGGGCGGTCGGTTGTAAGCGTTGCCTTCCAGCAGGCTCCCGATCACCCGATCGACGACCTCGTCGTGCGCGCGTCGCGAGCCGGCGAAGGCGAGGTTGGGCTCGTGCTCGCACTGGCTGTCCGACGTGCTCCGAATATCGTGCAGAGCGATGACTCAATGCGGAAGCTCACGCGCGAATTCGTGCGTGCCCTTGTCAGCGCGCCCACCGAGGGAACCGAATACCGATTCGCGCTCATGGCCGCAGGCTGGCAGGTCCACTCCTCGGAACTGGCGAGCCTTGCGTCGACCGCAGCCGCCCAGATGGACGCGCCCGCCTTCTTCGGGCTGATTCGCACGCCGGGGAAGTTTCCCCAAGATCTCGCGCGTCGTCTCGACCATGTCGTGGCGCTTGTCAAGCTCGCGTTAGAAGACCTCGGCACCGCAGACCTCGATACGACGCTCACCAACTTGCGTACCTGGGAACTGCTGTCGCGACTCGTGGTTCTCATGCCTCGACTCGAAACCCCCGACGAGTCGGATTGGACGGCGGTGCAAAACCGCCTGGTGCCCGTTGCACGAGGTCTCGATCTCGCAGCAGCGTCACGATTGCGTGACCGACTGCTGACCCTTGCCGATGACTACCCACCCAAGGCTGCCACTGTTGATCAAACGGTCCCGCGTCGCGATGTGCACGGTCTGCTCGACACGGGTGGTCGGCGCAACGCGCACGGCTGGGCTGCGCTGGACCATCTCCACCAGCAGGCGATCGGATCGATGCGTGATGACATCGTCGCCGCCGACGGTGCTCGGCGACTGCACGTTGATCGATCAGATGTCGAGTCGGCCTTGCTGGAGGCGGCCGCAGCGCCAGCGCTTGTTGTTCACGGTGAATCCGGCGTAGGCAAGAGTGCACTCACGATTCGCGCCGCAACAGCGGCGGCCGAATCCGATGCCGACGCTGTGCAGGTCCGCTGCATCAACCTCCGCCAACTGCCGCCAACTTCACTCGCACTGGAGTCGGCTCTTGGGGCTCCACTCGCGGAGGTGCTCGATGACTTGAGTGCACCGTCGCGCATGATCATCATCGACGGCGCTGACGCTGTGGCCGAAGGACAAGCCGACGTCTTCCGGTACGTGATCGACGCAGCGCAGAAGGCCGATGTGAGCGTGGTGGCCGTGACGGCAACCGACAACAAGCAGGTCGTCCACGACACCTTGACCGATCGATTCGGCGTCGGTGTCGTCGAGTACGTCATTCCACCCTTGACCGACGTGCAGCTAAGCGAAATTGTCGAGACGTTCGCAGAGCTCAGAACGCTCGCCGCGAACGCACGCTCCCGCGAGCTGCTACGTCGGCTTGTGGTGACAGATTTACTCGTGCGCAGCGGTGTGTCGGGTGTTCCGTTGAGCGACGCCGACGCCATGCGTCAGGTCTGGGCGTGCCTCGTTCGTCGCCGCGAGCACACCGACCGTGGCATGCCCGATGCGCGAGAGCTCGTGCTGCTTCACCCCGCCGGTTTCGCGCTGTCCGGCGGCAATGCTCTCGCGGTGGCAACCGATCTTGACGCCGTCGCACTGGATGGGCTTCGCCGCGACGGACTCCTACGGGCGTCAGCCGACAACGAGTGGCAGATACTGCCTGAGTTCTCGCACGACGAGATCCGTCGGTACGCCGTCGCCCGCCTGTTGCTGGTCAACGGTGATCCGGCGGGTGCGCTGGTCGCCGCAGGCGCGCCGCGTTGGGCGCTCCCGGCTGCGCGTCTCGCATGTCAGGCGGTTCTTGACGGCCCCGACCGTGCGAGCCAGCCGATCCACGGGCGGTTCGAACGACTGCAAGCCGCATTCGATGCTCTTGTTGATTCGGGTCGCGGCGCGCGATGGGGCGATGTGCCCGCTGAGGCCCTACTCGCCATCGGCGATCCCGCACCGCTTCTCGCCGACGCGTGGCAGAGCCTGCGCTCTTACGATGCGTCGGGCCTAAAGCGACTCGGCCGCCTGATCGATCAGCGTCACCGCAAGCACGCCGTCGTCGACGCCATCGTCATCGAACCGATCATCACCTTGCTCCTCGATGCTCCAGCACCATGGTGGTCGGGGGAGTACATCGCGAACATGCTGCGCGAATGGCTGCACGCTCTCGTCCTGGCGGATGCTCCCAGAGGTCAACCGCTGCGGGTCCGGCTGCGCGAACGCCTTGTCGCAGCATGTGACGCAGGCGACGCGCGCCTCGTGCGAGAACGCGAGGAGGCCGCCGCAGCGCGAGCTGCGCGCACGCCGGAGGAGATCGAGGAAGAGCGCGAACGTATGGAACGGAACCGTGCGCTCTTTTCCGTGATCGGTCACGGCGGGCGAGAGCGACGAGACCGTCCGGTGGTGGCGCAGGAAGGCACCGATGACACGGTGCTCGAAGTACTCGCACTCCTCGGACCAGACCTCGGCGACGGGGGTGAGCGCATCCTGCGCCGAGTCTCCCGCGATGCGCCCTGGCACCTTGCGTCAGCCGTGGAGGAAGCCCTCACCGGACGTGCACTCGCGAGTTTCGGCCACGGACTGCTGGCAGATCTGACCGAGGCGTACTACCTCGACGAGGAGGACGACAGCGGTTCCGGGCTCAAGGATGACGGCATCCGCGATCACCACACGCGTGGCCTCGTCACACCGTTGTGTGCGTGGTACCGCGGGCCGTTCATGCCGTTGTTTCAGACAGACCTGCGCCGAGGTGTTGTTGTGCTCAATCGCATGCTCAACCACGCGGCACGCGTGCGTGTGCGAACACTTGCCGGCTTACATGACCCGTGGGGCCAAGTGCCTCCGGGAGGGTTCTTGCGCGTTCAAAACGAAGCACTGTCCCACAAACGAAAACAGGGCAGCCACAGACTGCCCCACAACCACCATCCCCGCCCTCGATGTCGCTACAACACCCGCGCGTCCTCAACCAGCACGGCGGTCAACAGCAGGGTCGGGTGTGGGTGGGAAGAAATGTTTCGATAACCCGACACGTAGTTGCGCGACGGTGGCGTTGAGCGCAAGGTCGCAGGCTTCACGGTCATTCAACGCTGGTGCACGTTTGGCCACGACAGCGATTTGATCAATGGACAACAACCCGTCGCTGAACGCGGTGTACGTGACTGGTAGTTCGCTGGCACGTTGCGCGATCTGCACGATCTGTTGCGCGCGTTCCGGCGACACACCTGTTTGCCAGGCCACCCACTGCGCCGCGGAAATGATTCCTTGACCACACCACGCTTGGGTGGTCAACGATTCTGCGGTCAACGCGACGAGTTCGGCGTGTAACACGTTGAGATGACCACACACCTGCGCGATGCGGGTCTCGATACGGTGCTGGACGGTTTCCAGTTCGGTCATCACCATCCCTGTATCGTACACCTGTTCGACCCAATCGGCAACCCGGACCCGACCCACATCTGCAACACATGTACCCACTGACCAGCTATTCCAATCAGCGATGACCGACCGGGCTGCCGGAGAGACAACCCCCGAGTCAGCCGGCGGTGTCGCTCGTAGCCGGCCAGGTCTGTCCGAACCACCGCCGAATGCGACTGGTCCCGAAGTCGGCCTTGTCGGCCGTATTGGCGATCGATGGGCCGTCCATATCGCCGTACGGCGCCTGGCCGCTCACGAACGCGACATCGACGCGAGCAACCTGATCGTGACCGAACTCGAGGTAGCAGATCCCGTGGCCGTCGTATTGCCGCGAGGGTGATGCTCCGTGAATCGCTGCGATGAGGTTGGCAGCTACAACGCTCGCCTGACCCTCGGCGAAGACGCCAGCCTTGGGTGTACCGACACTGGTTGCATCACCGACGGCATAGACACCCGGAAATACGGTTTCGAGTGTGAGCGGATTCACCGGAATCCAGCCGTCAATAGTCATTCCCGCATCGACGACAACTGCAGGTGCGCGGTGCACGGGCACTCCCAAAAACAGGTCATACGGCATCTCGCCACCGTCGGCGAGAACGGCGACCTTGCGCGACGGATCGAGTTCCACTACCAACTTCCCGGGGTGCCACTCGATGCCTCGCTCGGCAAACGCGACGAGCAGAGCTTCCGACGCCTTTGGCGATGGTGGGATGGGCGCGCCCAGTGGCATGACGAGAGCAATTGAGGAGGCATCGCGTAGCCCTCGGTCGGTGAGGTAGTCGTGTATCAACAGCGCCGTTTCGCTTGGCGCAGGTGGGCACTTGAAGGGTATCGAGGTGACGCCGACGATGACGCGGCCACCGGGAAAGTCGGCGAGAACATCGCGCAGGGCGAATGCACCCGCAATCGTGTAGAACTCGTTGCCGCCCTGGACGAGACCCGGCGTCGCCTCGGGATGAAGGTCCGCGCCGAGGGCCACCACCAGAATGTCTGCGTCGAAGCCGCCGGCATCGGTCTCGACATGCTTGGTAACTGGGTCGATGGATCTGATTGTGGTCTGAACGAAGCGAACCCCGGGCTTGACGATGTTTCGATATGGATGATGAGCAGCTGAGGGCAGCAGCTTCGCGAACATCACGTCGAGCTTCGAGAATCCAAAAACGAAGCCGTCGCTCTTGTCGATGAGAACGACATCGATCTCGTCACCGAACGCGTCTGACAACTGCGTGGTGAGTTCGAGGCCACCAAAACCTGCACCGAGCACAACGATTTTCATCCCGCGAAACCTATCAGTGAAGTAGCCGCGCAGATTTGTTCAGCTCGGCGCAACACAGGGAGGTCGAGTCGTACGATCGGGTTGAGCGCGTGCTCTGGAAGGTTCCGCGCGATGACGGTCCAGGGAATCGGCGCGTCATGCGTCATACGAACGGAACTCGACCGTATTACCGTCGGGGTCATTCACATAGACAGACCAGCCGTCGCCGCGCGCGCCGTATCGCCTTGCGGGTCCGTCGACCACTGTGAATCGCGTGTCGGTGACGATCGCATCGATGTCGAGGCGAGTCACGACCAGACACAGGTGATCCATGTTGGTTCCAGTGCGATCGCCGCGTACGAGGTCGATGATGGTGCCAGGGTCCACGCGCACAGAGGGGAACGGTGCCTGGCCTCGGCGCCACAGGTCGACACGCAATGGTTCGAGTCCGATGAGGTCGACATACCAGGCGAGCGAGCATTCGACGTCGGCCACGTTCAACACGATGTGATCGAGTCCACGTACTTCCATCCACTCAGGTTACGCGCCGCCGGAGTGGACTCGCCGAGCGTTGCCGGGTGTTCATGCTCTCCTCGAGCCGACTAGTGTTGGCTGGGTAACGCCCGGGTTCGCGGGGGCGATGGGGGCTAAAGTGGCCGTGTCCAGGCTCATCACAATCTTGTTCACGGATCTCGTCGGCTCCACCGCGCTCGCCCAGCAGCTCGGCGACACGGCAGCCGACGAGCTACGTCGCGAACATTTCGAGCAGCTCCGCAAGGCTGTCACCGCAACGGGTGGCACGGAGGTGAAGACCATCGGCGACGCCATGATGGTGTCGTACAGCTCGGCCACCGATGCCATTGCCGGAGCCGTCGCCATGCAGCAGCGTGTGTATGCGCACAACGCGAATATCGGATTGCCTTCGGTACAGATTCAGATGCGGGTCGGCATCAGCGCTGGCGACGCCTCGTACGAGGACAACGATTGGTTCGGCACTCCCGTCGTCGAGGCATCTCGACTGTGCGGCGCCGCCGAGGGTGGCCAAATTCTGGTCACCGATATCGTTCGCGTTCTCGCTGGATCCCGCGCAGCACACGGCCTGACTCGCATTGGCGAGGTCGTGGGCAAGGGGCTGTCCGCCCCCATGAGCGCTTGCGAGGTGACGTGGGCACCCGACGCGGTGGTCACCAAGGGTCGACTCGAGGTGGCCCTTCCGCCACAGGTCGAGCAAGACGATGTCTTCGGTTTCGTCGGTCGCGCCGACCAACGAGATGCATTGTTGGGAGCATGGAGGACGGTCACGTCGGCAGGTCGACTGGCAGTGTTCGTCGGCGGAGAGCCCGGTATCGGTAAGACGCGCATTGTCAAGGAGCTGTGTCGTGATGCCCACCATCAGGGCGGCATCGTCTTGTGGGGCGCGTGCGACGAGGAACTGGCGATGCCGTATCAGCCGTTTGTCGAGGCATTCCGTTGGCTCGCGGAGTCGATGGCCCCAGATGTCCTGCGCGAGCTGGTGTCGTCGTACGGCGGCGAATTGCTCCCCCTCATCCCCGACCTTGCCAAACGTGTACCGGGGCTCGATGCGCGCCTGAACGACGATCCAGAGACTGAGCGATACAGGTTGTTCGAGGCAGCCACAGAGCTGCTCCGTGGTCTGTCGGCGCGCGAACCGGTGCTGCTGGTGCTCGATGACCTGCATTGGGCTCGCAAGCCAACGCTGGTGCTGCTTCGCCACCTCTTGAAGTCGTCGGTCCCGATGAACTTGCTCATTGTGGCTACCTATCGCGACACCGATCTCGACCGCACACACCCGCTCTCGGAGGTGCTTGCCGACATGCGCCGCCAGAATGGCGTGGAACGACTGATGTTGCACGGACTCGATGAGGGCGGTGTACAACAGTTCCTCGAACGAGTTGCTGGGCACGAGCTCGACGACCGCGGCATTGCCCTGGCCAGAGCTATAGCCCACGAGACCGAAGGTAACCCCTTCTTTGTCGGCGAGGTGCTTCGTCATCTCAGCGAGTCGGGGGCACTTGTCTACCGCGACGGCAGGTGGAGCAGCGACAAGGAACTCGCCGATCTGGGCATTCCGCAAGGTGTTCTCGAAGTGATCGGGCGTCGCCTCTCGAACCTCGACGCCGTCGCGAACGACGTGCTTGCCACTGCCGCGGTCATTGGTCGCGAGTTCGAACTACGCACGCTGAGCGCAGTGGCGGGTGGCGCCGACCGCGTGCTCGATGCGTTGGGTTCCGCCGAGACAGCGGGCCTGGTCGAGGCCGTCAACGGACGCCCAGGCCTCTACCGGTTCTCTCACGCGCTCGTGCGCTCGGCCTTGTACGACGAGTTGCCCACTAGTCGCAGACTGAGGCTGCACCGCGATGTCGGCGTCGAGCTCGAACGAAGTAGCGACGTTGCGACTCACCTCACGGAGCTTGCTCGGCACTTCACCGAGGCTGCCGCACTTGGTGAAGTGGACAAGGCAGTGTCGTACTGTCGGCGAGCCGGCGATGCCGCTATTGATGACCTCGCGTTCGAAGAGGCTGCCGCGCAGTACGAGCAGGCACTGGAGTCGCTCGATTTGCAAGAGCCCGCTGACCAACATCTCCGTGGTCGATTGTTGGTGGCCGCAGGCTCGGCCTTGCATCAGATCAGTGACCCGCGTGGCAGAGACCTGCTCCTTGCGGCAGAGGAATCGGGCCGATTGCGCGCCGACATCGAGTTGCTGGGCCGGGTATTTGTGGGGTTGTCCTCCAATGTCTTCGCGCGTTCGAACCTCGGAGTCGATGAACACATTGTCTCGCTGGCCGAGCATGTGCTCGCAAGCGCCGACGAGCTTCCCGCCGAACTCCACGCGCGCGTCTTGGCTGCGCTGTCCACCGAACTCTTCTGGGCGGGGGAGCCCGCGCGACGACTTGAGTTGTGCAATCAGGCGCTGACCATTGCCCGTGAGCTCGGTGATGCCCGGGTGCTTGCTGCCTCTCTTCACGCACTCAGCACGGCGATCGTTACCAGCAATCCAGAAAGTCTCGACGAATACATCGCCGAGTCATCAGAGATGATTGAAGTGGCGAGCGGCATCGATGATTCGCTGGTGTGCACCGCACTCGTCGGTCGGATGGTCGCCTATATTTCGCGCGGCGATGTCGAGGCTGGCGACCGAGACCTCGATGCTGGCGAGGCGCTGGCCGAGCGCTTACGTATTCCTCAACAGGTAGCGCGTTCGAAGCTGATGCGCGCGGGTCGCACCTTGCTGGCCGGCGAACTTGACGTCACCGACGTTCTGGTGGCCGATTACGAGGCGTATTGCGCTCGTGAAGGTGTCGGCGGTAATTGGGGCGGTGCGGGAAGCATCCGCTACCGCCTGCAGTATGAGCGTGGGCAACTGGCCGCCTTGGAACCCTTCCTGATCCAGATCATCGATGCCCAGCCGGCCGTGCCGGTGTGGCGGATGGCTTTGTGCGGGGTCTACCTGCAGTCCGACCGTCCGGAGTTGGCCAAGCCGCAAGTAGAGGCACTGGGAACCGACGACTTTGCCATCGTGCCGCGGAACTCAGTGTTCTTGCTGACGTGCGCGAGCGCGGCGCGTATTGCCTCGCAGGTCGGAGCCCTCGCTGTAGCCGAGTGTGCTTACCACCACGCCGCGCGATTCGACGACCGATTCCCATTTTCCGGCACTGCCTTTGAGTATCCGGTTGGCATCGGAGTCGGCGCAGCTGCTGGAGCGCTTGGCTGGTTCGACAAGGCCGAGCGACACTTCGCGCAATCTCTTGCCCTATGTGAGCGCTCAGGGGCACCCACATACCTGGCTGCAACACACGTGTACTGGGCCGAGATGTTGGCCCAGCGCGACAGCCCTGACGATTCGGCCCGGGCGACCGAGATGGCAGTGGCGGCTCTGTCGATCGCGCAACGGCTGGGTCTCGCCTACGTGCAGAAGCGAGCCGAACGGTTGCTCGATCGCTGAGTGAGCTTCTCACCTAGGCGGTGACGTCACCGATTCGATAGTGAACGGCTGATGCGGCGCCCGCTGAAGGCAACAAGGCGAAGCAGTGGGCTGGCATCTGCGGGTGCCTGCACCTCGTCAGCGAAGGTGTCGCCGTCTCGCATCTCGGGCGCAATGGCCTGGCGCGCAAAGCCGTCGACTTCCGCCACGACATCTTCGGGTGGGTTCCAGTCCTGCTGGGTAGATGTGGCGAGGTCCCATCCGTGGATGAGCCCGTCGAATGCGACCAGGCGAGCGAACGTCGCGCCCGGCATCGGCCCGAACGGACTGTCGATGGTGCGTTGCAATGCCCCCGGACTCTGGACGGCACTGAGTAGGGCATCCATCGCTACCTGAAATCGTGTGTCGAGTTCTGTGCGGCCCGATGCTGATGTGTCGGCGTCGGTCGTTGGAGCGACTCCGCTGAACGCGGGCGCGTACGCCGATGCCAAACCCGCCATGTGCTCGAGAACGTCAGCGACGGTGAACGAGCTGCACGGCGTGGCGCCGGCGAGTTGGTCGGGTCGGATGCCATTCGCCACTTGTTGCAGCATCGGGATGATTACTGCGAGTTGTTCGTTGCCTTCCATGGGACCTCCTGGGGTCATCGGCGCGCAGAGCGGTGGGGATGTGTATTGGTTTGAGGGCTGATCAGCTGGCCATGACGGCAAGCATGTGGTTCATGACGTCGGCGTGTTCGACTTGAGGGCTGAACAAGATCACCTCGGCATCGCTCGCCACACGCACACTGTGCCCCGGCGGCCAGTAGAAGAGATCGTCGGCCGAACAGGTCTCCTCTCGACCGCTCGTGTAGGTGATCACGACCTCGCCCGAGATCATGAAACCCCAGTGCGGGGCTTGACAAGCGTCATCCTCGAGGCCGCGCAGCAAGGGTGCGATGTCGGTGCCGGTCCCGAGGGAGAAGTATTCGGCCGCCAACGATCCGTAGTCAGTCGCGTCACCGAAATTGATCGCTTGTCGCGCGACGGCGCCAGGCACATCGATCTTGGTTGGGATGTCGTCCTTGCAGATTCGCATCGTTCCTCAGTTCCGGGTAGCGGGAGTGGCTGACATGACCCAGCAAATACCTCGGCGCCTCGAATGTCCAGTTCCAATACTGAACTGTGAGAATGTGGCGCATGACGACATACGGCCAGTACTGCCCGATCTCGCGCTCGGCTGAGTTGCTCGGCGATCGTTGGACGATTCACATCGTTCGCGATTTGCTGACCGGCACCTCGCGTTTCAATGAGTTCATCAGCGGCAATCCCGGACTGTCTCGCGCACTGCTGAGCCGTCGGTTGCAACAACTCATCCGAGCTGGCGTTGTTGACCACGACGACGATGGAAGCTACCGACTTACGCCATCCGGCCGTGACCTCGAACCCGTGGTGTTCGGCCTCGCGACCTGGGGTGCGCGCTGGACCTTCGGTGAACCTGAACCCGACGAACTGGACCCTGACTTGCTGATGTGGTGGCTGCACCGTCGCCTCGACCCCACACGGTTGCCCCCGCCTCGCTTTACGATCGCTGTCAACTTCAGCGACCATCCCAAGCGGTACTGGATCGTGGTCGATCACGAAGCGTCGCTGTGTCTCGCGGATCCACGATTCGATGTCGATCTCGCCGTGCGCACCGATCGGTCGACGCTGTACCGGACCTACCTCGGACACGTTCCGCTTGCGGAAGCTCACCGCAGCGGCCGCGTCGAACTGCACGGCTCGAAGGCGTCGATTCGATCGTTCATCGATGCATTCCAACCGTCCCCGGTCGCGTCAATCGTGGCTGCGGAGACGCCTGGTTGACGTTACGGCTGGCTGTACAGCTCGGTCGACAGGTAGCGCAATCCAGAGTCGCACAAGATCGTGACGACTGTGGCGTCGGGGCCGAGCCGTTTGGCGACGCGCAGCGCGGCCACAACATTGGCACCCGAGGAGGCCCCGGCGAAAAGTCCTTCTTCGCGCGCCAGGCGTCGAGCCATGGCCATCGCTTCGCTCGTCGCAACGGTTTGAATGTCGTCGACCTGATCTGGTTCCCACAGTGGCGGTATGAAGCCGATGCCGATTCCCTCGATCTTGTGCGAGCCGGTCGGCCCGCCAGAGAGAACGGCTGACTCTGCTGGCTCGACCGCTGTGACGTGCAATTCGGTGCCATGGGCTCGTATCGCGCTGGCTGCGCCGTGGATGGAGTGGGCGGTACCCACCGTATGAACAAAAGCGTCGAGTCGCCCATCGGTTTGCGTCCAAATTTCCTCACCGAGTGGCACATAGCCGGCGATCGCGTCGTGATTGTTGAGCTGGTCGCACCACCACCGCCCGGGTGCGGCGGATACCTCGCCCGCACGAGCGATCATGCACTTGATCAACTTCTCGTTGATCTGGCCGGCATCGCTGAGCACGTCTTCCACTGTTGCGCCGAAAGCGAGCATCGTGCGACGTTTCTCCATACTGAACGCGTCGGAAAATACGATGTGGAGCGGGTATCCAAGCGCAGCGCATACGAACGCGAGTGAGATACCAGTGGTACCTGCGGTGTATTCGACAACGGTGTCACCGGGCTGGAGGCGGCCGTCTCGAATCGCCCCTTCGATGGCAGTGCGAGCCATTCGGTCCTTCATGCTGCCGGTCGGATTGGCGAACTCGAGCTTCACCATGACACGCGCCGATCCTTCGGGCACCACACGGACCAACTCGACGAGGGGAGTGTTTCCGATTCCAGCAAGTGCACCAACTGTTCGCCTGTCCATGTGTGTTGTCCTTGTCTGTTTGATTGTTGTCAGGGATCACATCAGCGACTGCGCCGGTAGATCGAACCAGCGAAGGTGATCGAACTCTGGGGTCAGCAATCCAGCCGGTGCTTGCTGCGTCCACGCTGGAGCGTCGGCGATTCGTTGTCGAGCATCGCGCAGGTACGTGTCCAGCGCCACCTCCGGAGCCCGCACGCGATCGAGCGGGGGTCGTCGTAACTCACCGCTGTCGGGGTGATACGACAAGTCGGACAACCGCAGAGGTGGTTCCACCGGTCCGAGGTGATGGCGCCAGAGCCCGGTGGCTGGATTGAACCGATACTCGGGGAGCAGTTTCCATCCGTGTTCGGCAACGAGATCGACTGCGTCGACCAGGTACTGAAAGACGGTCTCGGAGATGAAGTAGTTGAAGCTGACGCGCGTCCAGCCGGGCTTGATGCCCTCGCAACCGCGGTTGATCTCGTGCTCGAATTCGTGCGAACGCGCAAGGTCGATGCCCAGCAGCCGGTGGCCATACGGGCCGGCGCACGAGCAGCCACCGCGACTCTGGACGCCGAACAAATCGCTGAGCAGTGCCACCACGAAGTTGTGATGTAGGTAACGGGCATCGGGCCGGCGGATCACGAACGACAGGATCGAGAGTCTGTCGGAATCTGTATTGCCGAGCACCTGGATGGATGGATTGGCCGCCCACTTGGCGACGGCGCGCCGCCAGTAGGACTCCTCGTGTGCCTTGATCGTGGCGACCCCGACGGCCTGCTTCAGTTGAAAGACAAGTCCGGCCCGAATCGATTCGATGATCGCGGGCGTCCCACCCTCTTCGCGGTGAACCGGGTCGTCCAGGTATCGGTGTTCCGTGGGATTCACGTAGGCCACCGTGCCGCCGCCGACGACATCGGGCACGGTGTTGGTCAGCAATTCGCGACGAACGACGAGCACGCCCGGTGTGCCTGGCCCTCCGACGAATTTGTGTGGGCTGATGAAGATGGCGTCCTTGTTGGCCAGAGGATGTGCTGCACACGTCGGCACCATTTCGATGTCTACGTAAGGCGTCGAACACGCGAAATCCCAGAACGACAACGCACCGTGACGGTGCAACAGATCGGCTATGGCGCAGGTGTTCGACACGATGCCCGTCACATTCGAAGCGCCGGAGAACGTGCCGATCTTCATCGGTCGGTCGGCGAATCGAATGAGCTCGATCTCGAGTTGCGCCAGATCTATGTGTCCGTCGACGTCTTCGGGAATGGTGACGACGTCGGCTATCGATTCGCGCCACGGCAACTCGTTGGAGTGGTGTTCGAAGGGCCCGACGAAAACCACGGGACGTTGGTTGGAGGGGATGTGTTGCGAGAGACCGAACCGATGGTCGAGATCAGACGGCAAGCGCAGATTCATGATTCCAATCAGCTTGTCGATCGCTCCGGTCGAGCCCGAGCCGCAAAAGATCACACACGTGTCGTCGTCACCTCCCACAGCTTCATGAATGATCCGTCGGGCATCCTCGCGCAGCCGGGTTGTCTGCAGGCCCGTGCCGGATGACTCGGTGTGAGTGTTGGCGTAGCGGGGGAGCACTTCGTCGCGAATGAAGTCCTCGATGAAACTCAACGCCCGGCCCGACGCCGTGTAGTCGGCGTACGTGATCCGATGGGCGCCGTACGGCCCGTCCATCACCTGATCATCGCCGATGACCGACTCGCGAATCTTGCGGAGCAACGGGCTATCGACTGGATCGATCATCGTGGCGGGCTCATCGTGTAGCCGGTTTCTAGTGCGTCGGCAGAGTCTGCGACCACGTAACGCGTCAGCCGTTGGGCGTGTTCGCTGAGGAGCTGCTGATCAGCGCGGCTGATGCCCGGCACCATCGGCTCGCGAAACCACGGCGCGTAATACTCCACATTGGGGATGGCTCTCATTTCGTCGGACAGGTTGGGCGTACCGCCGTGCCATGCCCGAACGTCGCGGATCTGCGCTGCGCCCGCCGGCGCCGGACATACGGTGCTGAGACGCATCCACTCGGGCTCCTCTGAGAGTCGCGGGATCGGCTCTCGTGAATGCTGCGTGCCGGGAATCTGGCGAGTGGGCCCGTTGAGTCGGGTCATGTCGATCGGCATGAAGTTCACGCACACGTAGGGACACGGCATGTCGCGAATCGAGAGGTGACCGCGCGGATCGTGGAACGAACTGAACGGGGTCGACTTCTGGTCGATGAAGTCACGCATGTCTGAATGCAGCGGTTGGTATTCGCCAGCGCCCGGCAGACAGAAGTCACCGCTTGCCGCTCGAACGACGTACTCGGACGATCCGAAGATCGCCATGAGGATGGGCGTTACAGTGGGCAGGTCGATCAACATCTGCCACTCGGGTCGATGCAGCATGCTCCTCGTGATGCTGGATCCGCCGAACGAGTAGCGGTGCGAACCTCGGTTGCCGTGATTATCCGTGTCGAGCGCGATGATGCCGGCCACGACCTCGGCGACGCCAGCGCGGAGCAATTCGATCTGTTCGGCGTCGAGGGCATCTCGAACCACCACGAAACCATCGCGATGGAACAGTCGTACGGCACGATCCACCTCGCTTGGGTCCAGAACTTCGAGCCCGACGATGCCGTTGTGCGCGGTGAGATGTTCGCGCAGCGCGCTGATCTTCGACTCGCTGTCATAGTTCGTCGGATCGGTGGTGCTCACGCTTCAAATTGTCGCACGATCGGGCCGGGTAACGGTTAACGCAGTGACCCCGGCACCGTTACAAGTGGCCCGGGGTCTGACCGAATCCTGTGGAGGATCCGGCATGAACACGATAGCCAACTCGAGAGATCGCGCAGCCTCCGACAAGGAGGTACTCAACGTTGTGGCTGTTGAGCAACCTCAAGAACTCGATGAAGTCGGTGGGAAACTCGATCGCTTCCATAGTTGAGCCTCCGAAGGAAGAGCGCATGAGAGAGTCGAGCTGACTGCGATTGCGCCCACCAGAAATTGCGGTCACCGCGTTCAGCGGACTCGAACGACGTTTCCACTTCGATAACCGGATCAAGCACATGCACAGTCTACGGCGTAGCCGATGCCGCATGGTTGCTCCGTGGTCGCGCTGATCCCCTAATGAAAGCGTTGGTGGGGCGGTTCAGCTCGACGAGCATCGCAGTGGGTTTCCGGTGGTCGGGTGGGTGTGTCCAAGCTTGGCTTCGAACTGCGACAGCGCGATCAGGGTTGCGACACCGATAACGAAGCCCTCGGGTCTATCGCTCAGGCTGGCGTTGGAGCCAGCGTTGCAGGGAGTCGGTGGTCCAGGTGGCGACGCCCGTGCCGAGGCAGTCGTAGTCGTTGGTCCGGATGGTGTCGAGACCAGCTGGTGCGTTACGTCGGCGGCTTGCCGATTCCGGCGTCGCGGGCGGCCGCGATCGCCTGAGCGCGATCCGCGACCTGCAATTTGGTGAAGATGTTCGACACGTAGTTGCGCACGGTTCGTTCGCTGAGGAAGAGCTCGTCGGCGATGGTCGCGTTGCGTTTGCCGCGGGCAAGCAGCTCGAGCACCTCTTGTTCGCGTTGGGTCAGGTGCGGGAACGGGTTTGGCACTGTGTGCTCGGACTGTTCTGGCGTTCGTCCGAGCATGTCCAGTAAACGTCGTGCTGTTGTCGGACCGAAGATCGCTTCGCCACGTGCGATGCCGCGCAACACCGCAGCGATCTCGTCGTCGTCAGCATCCTTCAACAGGTAGCCCCGCGCGCCGGCTCGGACCGCAGCGAAAACGAGTTCGTCTTCCTCGAACATGCTGAGCACAACGACTCCGGTGCTGGGACTTGCCGCAGTGATCCGACGGGTGGCCTCGATACCGTCGAGGTTCGGCATGCGGATGTCCATGACGACGACGTCGGGTGCGAGCGAGGCGGCCAGTTCGACGGCCTCGACTCCGTCGGCAGCAACACCGACGACGTCGAATCCGCCGATCGCGGAGAGCAAACGGGCGAGCCCGTCGCGGTAGACGGGGTGATCGTCGGCGATCACCAGGCGGATGTCGTCGACGGTCACAGCGGCACGTCCAGGACGACGGTGGTGCCTGAGCCAGGCGAGCTAGAAATGGTGGCGACCCCGTTCGCTAATCCGGCACGATCGGCCATGTTGCGCAAGCCCATCCCGGCGTGCTTCGACGTGTCAAAGCCGTGGCCGTTGTCAGTGACCTCGACGCTTAGCATGCCGTCATCATGGTCGACACGAACCGTGCACTGTGTCGCTCCGCTGTGGCGCACGACGTTGGTGAGCGCCTCAGCCACTACGCGATACGCAGTGCTGGCCGTTGCCGCTGGTAGATCCGGCAGGGTTGCAGGCGGATCGAAGGTGATGTGCATCCCAGTCGTCTGCCGAAGATCGGTCAACAGGATCTGCAGCGCTGAAACGAGGCCGACGTCCTCGAGTACGGATGGCTGCAGGCCATCGACCACCCGACGGACACCTCGGATCGCGTCGGCGAGTTGGTCGATGATGTCGTCGACGGTTGTTCCCTCGGGCAAATGGCGCCGGTGTGCCGCCAGTTTCAACCGCGCGGAGGCCAGCGTGGGGCCGACATCGTCGTGGAGATCGCGACGCACGCGGCGTCGTTCCTCAGACTGCGCTCCCTCGAGGTCGTGTTGAGCGCGGCGCAGAGCCTCACCGATGCGGATCGCCTCGGCAGCAATGGACACGTAGCCGGCAATCTCGCGCAACGCCCGCACATCGGCATCGCCGAGGGCCTCGCCGTGCCTGGCGGTGACCAGCACCTCGCCAACTTGTCGCCGCCCATAGCGCAACTCGACATGCGTCACCGGTCCGCTCGGCTCGCCGATCCTGGTGCTGCCGAGTCCCTCGACGACGAGTTCGATCGAGCCGAGCCGCAACTCAGCGCGCATCGTCTCGGCCAGCGCTCGCGCGGTGGCAAGGGGATCGTCGTCGACGAGAAGCTGCTCGGCGAAACGAGTGGCCATCGCTGCCGGCGGACTGCCCCGACCGAACCAGCGTCGAGTCGCTCGGGTTACGGCAGCAGCGACCGGTGCGCTGACCACTACGACGGCACCTGCGGCGAGGATGCCCGGCATTGTCAGCGGCGTACCATCGCCGACAACAGCGGCGAGCAGGGTCAACACGCCGAGGTACACAGCGGAAAGCGCCACTCCAGTCAACGTTACGAGGACCGATCGGTTGACGAGGGTTCGAAGGTCGTACAGCTGGAACCGGATAACAGCGATCGCGATCGAGGTCGGCACAGCCAACAAGGTCAGCGCCCCGATCGCTTCGGGCAACTGGTGCTGCTGCCCGCTGACCACCGGAACCAGCGCGTCGACAATGAACATCGCGACCACGACAGCGGCACCGACGAGGACCGTTGTATACGGCCGTCGGTCGTCGCCGTGGACGCCACGGCGAGCGCTCGCGAGACCGATGAGTGCAATCAAGGTGGCAATGAAACCGAGCAACCGTGCGATTGCCGGCAGCGCGATCGCAAACTCGGCTGCGGGCGTTCCGGTGTTATCCCAAGCGTCGAGGAGTTCCACAGCGTGCCGTGCAGCAACCGGTAGCGAGACGATTGCTGCGACGGCCGTCATTATGCCGATGATGACGCCGAACACCGTTGCGAACCAGAACCAGCGACGGGAGCGCACACGGCCGTCCGGGAAGAACACAAGCGGAGCGACGAGGACCAGTGGCCACGGCAGGGCCGACATCCATAGTGAGAGCCATGCGGCGAGCGAGCCGAGGGGCAGCGACCCAGGGTTGTGGACCAGCGTCTCGGACGCCCACCACGTCGCACGAAAGGTAGCGACGCCAACGCTGCCACCAGCGAGGAACAACCAGCCGATGGGCAGCTCCGGTCGCCTTCCGCTGACGACCCAACCCAACACGGCGAAGCCGACGAACGAGGCTGCGATTCCCCAACTGTCACCGTTGCCGGGCAAGTCGCCTGTACGCAGTGATCCGAAAACACCAGCAGCCCCGAGTGCCCCTGTGGCACCGAGCAGGCCGTGTCGAATCCACGCGTGTTTCATCGGGTCACCTTCGGCCCTCTGACCGGAACGTGCAAGGGCTTGGTGTCACACGCTCATTGTGACAAACCGGTGACCGGGGGCCGATGTGCCGTCAACGACGTCGCATGCATCGTGCAGCAGACCCAATACGTCACTCGGAGGAACTGTCATGAAACATCTCGCCCACATTCCCGTCACCGTTCTCGCCGTCACGCTCGTGGCCGCATGTGGCAGTGATCCACCGGACCGGTCCGCGGGGCCGGTCAAGGTCGAGCTTGCCGACTACTCCATCACCATGCCCGCGACCATCGAGGGGCCCCTGGTCGATCTCGACATCACCAACCTCGGTTCGTACGCTCACGAACTC
>JANYDH010000112.1 GCA_025359865.1 Actinomycetes bacterium
CGCTCCCACACCACACCCGCACAGCCGCATAACCCCTACAGCACAACCACACAGCACAACCACACAGCACAACCACACAGCACAACCACATAGCCCGACCACATAGCCCGCCCGAATAGCCCGACCGCCAACCGCGGTCGGGCTATTCGGGCGCGTACCGGGCTCTTGCGCGCCGACTCGCTGATATGTTGGAGGCGGTGACAGGCACTGGTGCGCAGACCCTCCTCGCCGACGGCGTGCTTCGACTCTGCCTCGCCGGTGAGCGACATGTCGAGTTGCCGTTGATGTGGTTGCGAGACCGGTGTACCTGCTCGACGTGCCAGCACGCCAGCGGTCAACGACTGCTCGATCCGGCCACGATCAACATCCAGTCGCTCCCAACCGACATTCATGTGGATAACGACACCCTTCGACTGACCTGGATGCCGGAATCCCACATCAGTACGTACGCCATCAATGAGTTGTTTGCAGCGCCCGTTTCACCACCAACGGCGCGCGGTTGGGATGCGTCAGCGGCCAGCGATCTGCCATCGTGCCACCACGACACGATCATCGGTCATGACCCTGCGGCGCGCAGCGAACTGCTGCAATGGCTCCGGGCGACGGAACAGATGGGGTGTGGCGTCATGCATGGCGTACCCGTGGCCGATGGCGAAGTGGCACGCGTTGCGACGTTGTTCGGTCATGTGCGCGAAACCAACTATGGCCGATGGTTCGATGTGCGCTCGGTGGTCGATCCGACCAACTTGGCCAACACCTCGTTCGGGCTTGCCGCGCATACCGACAATCCGTACCGTGATCCGGTTCCGACGTTGCAGTTGCTGCACTGCCTCGAGTCGAGCGCCAGCGGCGGCGAGAACGTCCTGGTCGACGGCTGGCGGGTAGCTGACGAGGTTCGGTCACAGCAACCAGACGGCTTCGACCTCCTGGTTCGGCGAAGCGTGTCCTTCTGCTACCGCGACGCCAACACCGACTTGGCCGCGATCGCGCCGCTGATCGAACTCGATACCGAGGGTGCGGTTCGTAGCATCCGGTTCAACGCCAGGTCAATGCAGCCACCATCCATGCCGTCCACCGAGTTGAGCACCTGGTACGACGCCTATCTGCTGTTCGCCAGACTGCTTACCGAGCCCCGCTTCCAGATCCGATTGCGCCTTGACCCTGGTGATCTGTTCATCGTCGACAACCAACGGGTGCTGCACGGTCGCACGGCCTACGCCGCCACGTCGGGCTCACGCCATCTGCAGGGCTGCTATGCCGACATCGACGGTTTACGCAGCACCATCCGCGTGTTGTCGCGAATGGAATCGTCCTCTGCCACCGAGCTTCGATGACCATCACCGCCGTTACCGCCATCACCATCGTTGACGAGATCGTCGCCTTGTTCGCTGACCAGGGTAGCCAGACCTACCTCGGCGAACCGGTGTCTATGGCGGAACACATGCTGCAGACCGCTCAGGCAGCCGAGCGCGGCGGTGCCAGTCCTGCGCTTGTCGTCGCTGCCTTACTGCACGACTTCGGCCACCTCGTGCACGGTCTGCCCGAGCACTCCGCCGACCATGGTGTCGACACCGCCCATGAGAACGTCGGTGCACGTTGGCTCGAACGTGGCTTTGGCCGAGAGGTGACCGAACCGATCAGGTTGCACGTTGCCGCGAAGCAGTACCTGTGTACTACCGACCCCGCCTATTTGGCCGTGCTGTCGCAGGCCTCGGTGCACAGCCTGCTGCTGCAGGGCGGGCCGTTCTCGGCCGCTGCGGTTGCCGAGTTCGATGCAGAGCCGTATGCCGTAGACGCCGTATGCCTACGACGATGGGACGACATCGGCAAGGTCGCTGGCGACGCCACCCCATCGATCGAGCACTACAGATCGCTGCTCGAGGCCATGACCACTTGTTGAAGGTCCTTTGCGTACGCCTCCTTCGATGTTCCCCCAATTCGGGTGGGTGAAATCTTCGGGCCTGTGGGTCCCTCAACCGGACCATCGCTGCGAGATCACCTCGTGTATGAAGGGAGAGTCGGTGTCGATCAACGACCAGACATCACAACGCTCCCTTCGAGGCGCGCCAACCACGTCAGCGGCGCTACTGGTGGCGACCGCGACGGTTGGCGTTGTGATGATCGCCACAGTCGTTACCGCTGTCACCGGGCACCTTGCCTGGTCGCTTGCACTGCTCGGACTCTGCTTCGCCGCCGTCGTCGCGACAGGAGCACGGATGTACCAGTTACTAGTACGTCGGGCCATAGCGAGCGAGCGCTCGATCGCAGACATCAACGCCAGCGCAAACCTGTACCGGAGCTTGGTCGACAATCTGCCGGTCGCAGTGGCGATCAACGGATCGGCTGGAATCGCGGTCGCCAACAAGGCAGCAGCCGATCTCATCGGTGTCGCCTCGCCGAACGACCTGCTCGGAATCGACATTTTCCAGTTCCTGTCGCCGGCCAGCTATCGGCCCGAGACACGCGAGGAAGCCTTCGTGCAATTCAGTGGTGCCACGGACGAATACCGAGTCCAGACAAACTTTCGTTCTGCGCTGCAAACCCTCGACATCCATCGTCGGGTAGTCGAGGTCAACGGTGAACACTTGGCCATGCTCGTCGCGATCGACGTGAGCGACCAGGTGGCGGCCGAGACGGCCTTGCATGAGTCTGCCGACCTCCACCGCTTCCTTGCCGAAAATGCCTCCGAGTTGTTGGTCAGGATCTCCGACGACGGAGTCATCCGCTACGCCTCCGAAGCGTCAGGCCCACTGCTCGGCCTCGCTCCCACCCATTTGGTCGGAGTGCCGTTGGTGGCACTCGTGCATGCTGACGATCAATCAGCGCTGCTGGAACTGTTTCATACCGCCACGGGAACCGGATCACCGACAGAGACCGACCTCCGGATCACGACGTCCGCACCCGGCGAACACGTGTGGGCCAGCGTCACGGCGCAGACAGTCACCGGCCAGGGTGTCGACGGTGAGTTCCATGTTTCGATCAGAGACATCAGCGTACGGCGCGAGGCTCAACTCGCGCTGGCCGAGGCAGAGGCAACGCAACGGCTCATCTTGGAATCGCTCAACGAAGGCGTGGTGTTCCATGGTCTGAGTGCCGGCGTGGTGCGGGCGAACCGGGCAGCGATCGAAATGTTCGGACTCGTCCCCGGTGGCGGGCCGATGTCGGTCCAGATCCCAATCCATGTCGAGACGTTCGAAGCCGATGGTTCTGCATTCGACAGCGCTGGTACCCCTGCCCAGCGGACGATCGACTCAGGCGTACCCGAGCGAGGTCGGGTCCTCCAGTACCGATATCCCGATGGCTCCACGAGGTGGATGCGGGTCGATGCCGTCACCGTCGGGAATCTGCACGACACCGATGAGACGATGGTGCTCGAGACGTTCATCGACATCACCGCGGAAAAGACAGCCGAAGTGGCGCTCACCAACGCAGAGGCGATCGAGCGAGCGATCCTGAACAACCTCGGCCAGGGAGTCATTCTGCAGGATCTCGACCACGGAGTCATCCGGGCCAACCGCGCCGCCGCCGAGTTGACCGGTGTCACCTTGGGTTCCGAGCACTATGCCTTGCAGGCCGCGCGTACTTGGAATATGTTCGAACTCGATGGCTCGCCGCTCGACCTTTCAGACACGCAAACGAAGCGAGCACTGCGCACCGGTGTTGCGCAGCTGGGGCGAATACTCGAATACCGCTATGCCGACGGTTCGAGTCGTTGGGTTCAACATGATGCGTTTCCGCTCGGTCATCCGATCGGCGAGGCGCAAGCTCCCGTGCTGCTCACGCTCACCGATGTCACCGTCGCACATACCGCATCGATTCAACTCGCTCAGTCGGAACTGCGGCTCCGACTGGTCGTCGAGAACACCCGTGAACTGATCACCGTCGTCGACACCGTCGGCACAATTCTGTACGTATCACCCTCTGCGATCGAGATCCTCGGACACCGCCCGGATACCGCGATCGGGGCGAACATCGCCAAGTTCATCCATGTCGAGGATTTCGGAATGGTCGTTCGCGAAATCATGGTGAACGCCACATACGACGAGATCCGGCACCGGGTCTTGCACGCGGATGGTTCGATTCGTTGGGTGGAGACGCTCGCCCACATCATCACTGCCACCGACGGAACCACGAGCGCGATACAACTGTCGTCTCGTGATATCACCGATCGACTGGAGATCGAGGGCCGGCTCGAACGTGAACGTCGGCTGCTCGAGGCCACGTTCAGTAGCGTGCACGCTGGGATTCTTGCGGTGGATGCCTTCGGTCGTGTGATCGAGGCGAACAGGGCGTACTGCTCGATGATCGGCGCGCAGATCCAACCGGGTAGCGACGTGTTCGATCTCGCTCCGTTGTACGCGATGGTCAAGCCGGACGGGAGCGAACTCGATGTGTTCGACCGCCCGATCCCTGCCGCGCTTGGGAATCGACCGATGATCGACGTATCGCTACGCCTCGTCCGTGCCGATGGCCAGACGTTCGACATCCTTGCCAGCGCGGTTCCCGTCCACGGTTACGAAGGGGAACCAGCGGCCGCAGTGATGACGATCCACGACGTCACGGCGTTGCGCGCTGCAGAGGCCGACTTGCGACGGCTCGCCACCATCGACGTACTCACCGGCTTACCCAACCGTCGGTTCCTCGTACACCATCTGGCGGGCGCGATCGACCGCAATCGCCGCACACCCGAACGCATCGCGGTACTGTTCCTCGACCTCGACGGGTTCAAGCTGATCAACGACGGCTTCGGCCACGAGGCGGGCGACGAACTACTCGCCGCCGCCGCACAACGAATCGCAACGGTCGTACGACCCGGCGACGTCGTGGCTCGCTACGGCGGAGACGAGTTTGTGATCGTGGCCGAGAACCTTGCCGCTAGCGCCGACGCACAACAGCTTGCCGACCGCGTGGAACATGCACTCTCGCTACCGTTCGCGTTGGCTGCGGGAACGGCCAACATCGGTGGCTCCGTCGGAGTCGCACTCCTCACCGAGACCGAGACCGAGAACGAGACCGAGACCGCGGACTGGGTGTTGGCCAGTGCCGACCGGGCGATGTACGAACGCAAGCGAATGCGCAAGTGTGCCGTGGCCGAGCGACCGACGGAACATCGGCGGCCGACCGCCGATCGGTAGTGTCGCGCCAGGGACGCGCGCCGACATGTTCCGAGGGGGGACGAGATGGCTACACCGAGGGACGACCTGGCTACGGCAATCGCTTGTGGAATGACGGCTGCATTCCACGCTGCGCAAGCGCCGGGTCGGCTGGCGATCATCTCCCACCACGGAAACCGCACGTTCGACGAACTGAACGGCAACGCCAATCGTCTCGTCCGTGCCCTTCGTCGACGTGGGATCACCACCGGCGATGCGGTGTCGCTGGTGTGCTCGAACCGACCCGAGTTTGCAGAGGTACTCACCGCTGCCACCCGGATGGGGGTCCGCCTCACCACCGTCAACTGCCACCTCACCGGCGACGAGATGGGATACATCCTCGACAACTCCGACGCAAAGGCCGTTATCGGCGATGCTCGATTCGCACATGCGCTTCAAGCTGCTGTGGCACATGCCCCGAAGCTGGATCTGCTGATCACCATCGGTGGATCGGTTGCCGGATTCGAGCAGTACGACGATCTGCTCCAGCCCGAAGATGCCAGCGACATCGACGATCCGATCCTTGGCAAGACGATGCTCTACACATCGGGCACTACAGGACGACCGAAAGGTGTCGACCGGCCCGCTGCCGCCGAACACGCCGCCAACATCGCATCGACGCCCAGCGATCTCCCCGATGCCGGCGTCGCACTCGCTGCTGCGGTCGGACGCGCAGCACAGCAGAACGGGACCACTGATCGGCATCTTTGCACCGGGCCGCTCTACCACGCTGCACCACTTGCGTTCTCGCTCGCCGGCCCACTCACCGCCGGATGCGGGGTCGTGCTGATGGACGGGTGGGGCGCCGAAGAAACCTTGAAGCTGATCGCTGAGCATCGCGTCACACATACCCACATGGTCGCCACCATGTTCCACCGACTGCTGGCGCTGCCCATCGAGACCCGGAGCCGCTACGACCTGTCGTCATTGCGGTTCGTCGTCCATGGCGCCGCGCCGTGCCCTGTCTCGGTGAAGATGGCGCTGATCGAGTGGTGGGGACCTGTCGTGTACGAGTACTACGCGGCTACCGAGGGCGGCGGAACATTCGTCGCTCCTGAGGAGTGGCTGGCCAGGCCGGGCACCGTCGGCAAGCCATTCCATCCGGAACTGCTCAAGATCTACGATGAGGGTGGCACCACGCGCGAGCCCGGAGAGGTCGGCACCGTGTACATGCGTGCCCCGGTCAGCGGTCGGTTCCGTTACTACAAAGACGACGCCAAGACGAACAACTCATACCTGGGTGACTACTTCACGCTCGGCGATCACGGCTATCTCGACGCCGACGGGTATCTGTTTCTCACGGGTCGCAGCGCGGAGGTGATCATCTCCGGCGGGGTCAACATTTACCCCGCCGAAATCGACGCTGTTCTACTGACCCACCCCGCGGTCGGCGACGCCGGCACGATCGGCATCCCGAACGAAGAGTGGGGCGAGGAGGTGAAGGCCGTCGTCGAACTGAAGGATGGAGTCATTGCCTCACCGCAGTTGGCTGCAGAGCTGACTGCATGGTGCCGTGAGAAGTTGGCACCGTTCAAGCTGCCTCGCTCGATCGATTTCGTCGAACGCCTCCCCCGCCTCGACAACGGCAAGCTCTATCGCAGCAAGCTCCGCGAGTTGTACACCTCGGGCCACTGACCGGTCACTGCGAGACAGGCGATCAGCCGATCCGAGCGGCCACCGCTTTGGCAAGCGTGACGCTCACGTCTTGTCTCAGGTTCACGCTTCTCTTGGATCCGCCGACGCTGGCGCAGCCGCCGCCGATAGAGAAGTAGACACTCCCATTGGTCACAAAGGCGCCGACATCGTCGCCTCCGCCTCGGAGATCGTCAGAAGTGAACACGGGTCGAGACCCAATTGTCTCGGTAGATCGGCACCGACAGCAGGAGCGACCGAAGACACCGCCGAGTCGCTACTACGAGGCACGCACTCGTGGGCTCATCGGATTCACGAAGAGTGACAGTAGCCGTCGCCACCTGCCTCGCTGTCACAAAGGTGGAATGTGTACGGCGCGGTCGAGGACCGCAACGACAGTGATACAAAGAGAGCCATGGCTCGCCGGCAGTTGCCGCTCTTCGTGACCAAAGCCGTCGCTGCCCGGCTTGCGTCGATCGACACCGAGGCACTGACCCGAACCTTTCTCGCGGGGATCGAGACAGCAACGAGCGCCCGCTGGGATGCTGCTGTCGCCCGCGCCGCGGCCTTGCCTGGTGACGTGCGTCCCGAAAAGATCCGGGCGTTGTCGGCGTCGTTTGCGCGTGAGCTTGGTGCCCTCGGTGCCGCCGCCGGCATGGCAGCGGCTGCTCCGGCCGTCGGCACGACGGCGACCTTGCTGGCCACCACGGTGGAACTCTCGTGGTTCACCGCTCGCGCCGGCGACCTGATTCTCACCATCGCTGCGCTCCACGGTCGGCCGACGCCCACGATCGAGGAGCGGCGCGCATGGGTACTCGCGGTCCTGATCTTCGGTAGCACTGCTCGTCAGGGTCTCACCGGAGTCGCCAACCAGATGGGTGCCGGATTAAACGAGGTGACCCCGACGCGGCTGTCACTCGCCACGCTCCGCGCGACGAACGGGGCCATGAGCCGGCTGGTGGTCCGTCGTTACGGAGCTCGTCGCGGGGCGATCGCACTGGGGACCGCGCTGCCGCTCGGCATCGGGGCCGTGGTGGGTGGTGGCGCGAACTACCTCGCGATCCGCAAGCTCGCCGCGCAGGCCGACTCATTCTTCGCCCGCCTGCCCTACTCTGCGATCGACACAACGTCGATCGAGGTCGCCGGTTCGCTGTAGTGAGGGCGATGTAGTGGGGCGATGCAGTGAGGGCGATGTAGCCGGTATTGTCCAGGTCGTGAGCAGTGCGAACGTCGACGACGGGCGGGGCGAGATCGTCTGGCAACCTGCCGCCGACGCGTGGCAACGCAGCCGATTGAGCCAGTTCGCTGCGATGGCGGGTTCGTCAGGGTTTGCGGCGGCGAGCACGGCGTACCGGTCGTACGACGAACTCCTCGAGTGGTCCCTCCAGGATCCAGGCGGGTTCTGGGGAGCCTTCTCCTGCTGGGCCGGAGTGCGTTGGCACGACACGCCGACTCGGGCCATGGGGAGTACCTCGATGCCCGGTACAGAGTGGTTCCCCGGTGGCATGCTGAACTACGCAGAACATGCCCTGGCGGGCTCCGCGGCCGGTGCGCCAGCCATCATCGCCCTCTCTCAATCTCGTACTCGGAGCGAACTCACGGGTGACGACCTCGCCCAACAGGTGGCCAGATGCCAGGATGGTCTACGACGACTTGGCGTACAGCGCGGCGACCGGGTGGCCGCGTACCTGCCGAACATCCCCGAGACCATCATCACGTTTCTCGCGACTGCGGCCCTCGGGGCCATCTTCACCTCGTGCGCCCCGGAGTTCGGTGTGCGGGCAGTCACCGACCGGTGGTCGCAGCTCGAGCCCACCGTCGTCGTGGCGGTCGGTGGCTACCAGTACGGGTCGCGCCGAATTGAACGGCGCGATGAACTGCGCGAGATCATCGCTGCTCTGCCGTCGGTGCGTCATGTTGTCGTGGTTGCCTACCTCGATGCTGCTGACGGCGCCGACATCGCACTCGATCGCCACGTGCTCAGTTGGGCCGAACTGCTTGGCGACCAGCGTGCACGCGAGGCGACCATCGAACCGGTTCCGTTCGATCATCCGCTGTACGTGCTGTTCTCATCCGGCACCACCGGGTTACCCAAGCCGATCGTTCACGGTCATGGGGGCATCATGGTCGAGCACTTGAAGGTGTTGTCGCTCCATCACGATCTCGGGCCCGGCGACCGGTTCATGTGGTTCACGACGACCGGGTGGATGATGTGGAACTACCTCGTCTCTGGTCTGCTGGTCGGCTCAACAATCGTGTTGTTCGATGGCGACCCAGCGTCGCCCGACCTGTCGACGCTGTGGCGAATCGCCGCCGACGAGCACCTCCATGTCTTCGGAGTGAGCGCGCCGTTCATCATGGCGTGCAGGAAAGCGGCGATCGATCCCGGCACTACGTTCGACCTGCACGAACTGCGCCAACTCGGTTCCACTGGGGCACCATTGCCTCGCGATGGCTACCGGTGGGTACGTGACGCCATCGGCAGCCATGTGCAACCGTGCTCGCTCAGCGGTGGCACCGATGTGTGCACAGCATTCGTCGGTCCGGCTCCCACCGAGCCGGTGCGAGCCGGAGAGATCAGCGTGCGGATGTTGGGGTGTGACGTGCAGGCCGTCGACGCCGGCGGCGAACGGTGCCCCGATGGCATCACGGGCGAGTTGGTCATCGCTTCCCCGATGCCGTCGATGCCGGTCGGGCTATGGGCCGACCCAACTGGTCGCCGCTATCACGACACATACTTCGAGGCATTCCCCGGTCGATGGCACCACGGCGACTGGATCACGTTCCAAGATGGGTCGTGCGAGATCACCGGCCGTTCTGATGCCACGCTCAACCGAGGAGGTGTGCGGCTGGGCACCAGCGACTTCTATGCCGTGGTGGAATCGATACCGGAGATTGTCGACAGTCTGGTCGTACACCTCGAAGACACCGATGGCGGACCGGGCGCGCTGATCTTGTTGGTCGCATGCTCACCGGGCCACCACCTGGACGACACCCTGCGGTCACGGATCGGTACGGCGTTGCGCACACAACTGTCGCCACGCCATGTTCCGGACCTCATCGACCAACTCCCCGCGATCCCGCGCACGCTGTCCGGCAAGAAGCTCGAGGTCCCCGTCAAGCGGCTGTTGCTCGGCTACCCGGTAAGTCAGGTGGCCTCGCGCGGATCGCTTGCCGACCCGACTGCGCTCGATGTGGTGGTCGACTGGGCGGCCCGCTACCAGGAGAACCGATGAGCGAAATGGGCTCCGCATTCGGGAGTTCGGGCAGCGAGACTGAGACCATGCGACACCTCACCACCGACGAACTTGCAGCTGGCCTCTCCCACGTTCTCGACTCGCCGGCAGACCTTGGTACCGTCGACCTCATCGTCCGCCGTCCGGCCGTGGACGAACGCGAGGAGTTGGACGCCGCCGAGTTGAACCTGGCCGAAGGAGTGGCAGGCGACACCTGGAACCAGCGACACAGCAAGCGCACCGATGACGGCTCGCCGCACCCCGACATGCAACTGAACATCATCAACAGTCGCGTATCGGCGCTGCTGGCTGCGGATCCGACCCGACGTGCCCTGGCTGGCGACCAACTCCACATCGATCTCGATCTGCGCGACATCAACCTGCCGGCGGGCACGCGACTGGCACTCGGCACCGCAGTGATCGAGGTAACCGATCAGCCGCACACCGGGTGCGCCAAGTTCACGCAACGGTTCGGGCTCGATGCGCATCGCTGGGTGAACTCGCCCGAGGGAAACCTGCACCACCTACGCGGCATCAACGCCAAGGTCGTGGTCGCCGGAACCGTGCGCAAAGGTGACACCGCACGCAAGGTCTGATGCCCGGCACCGCCAGCTTTGGTCGTGAAACGTCGCTGAACGACATCTCACGACCAAAGCTGGTGTGGGTCAGCCTCGGCCGAGCATTCCCGCTCCGGCGAGGATCGTTGCCGTGTCACGAACGTACCGCGGACCGAAGTGGGCGCGAAGCACCTCGAGCGCCGTGTCCGCCCTCGTCTCGCCCGCGCGTTGGAGCACATCGAGATCGACCAACGTGGCCACCAGGGACTCACCGAGTGCACGGTGCGCGGCAATGATCACATCACGATCGGGAGGCAGCGCAAGGTCGGCCCACTGGCCCAACGTCGTGGCCCGCTCGCGGATTCGGTCGGCCTGGTCACCATCGACCCCATCGAGACACACCGCCGTCTCGCGGATCGTGCGGGTCATGCCGTTGTGCTCGTCCACCAGACGATCGTCGTACACCGGCAACATCTGGCGGATCTGCTGGAGTACGGACTGCACCATCATCGCCGTGGCAGCCGACTTGGCGTCACCGAGGTTCGGGATGATGTCGTCGCTGATGGCGGCAATCGCACCGCTCAGGAGATCGTCGAGACTGGGTGTGGTGTTCATGCTGATACTCCCGGGTAATGCAGCATCCTGGCCATGTTCGGCAATGCGGCCGAACTTGGTTGCAGCATGTAGAGGTGCAGGAACTGCCGATGCTCGTTGGCCACGCGGCGAGCGATCGCCTGGTTGACGGGCACGGCAATGTTCGCGGTGCCGAACAGGTTGAAGTAGTCGACTTCGTCGTCGGTGATATCGAGCCCGGTGAGCTTGTTGTAGTAGGCCAGAAATCCACCCTCGTCGCGCGGATGCGACATGATGCTCGTGTTGCTCAAGATGTCCATCGTGGTCATCCACCCGAGGTCTTCGCGCGGGTCGCCGACGCGGCTGTTCTCCCAGTCGATGAGCGCTGTCACCCTGCCGCGTTCGTAGAGGAAGTTCGCCGGATTGAAGTCGCCGTGGATGAGTGACAATGGCAACGGGCGTGGCTTGCGACGCCGCAGCGTGAGAAACGAGTCGAGCAGGATCAGGAATCCGGGGTCGAACGCCAAGCCCGGGTACGCATTGATGTAGTAGTCGAACGTCGACTCCATGTACCGGTCCCACGAACTGACATCGATGCCGACGCCACGAGGATCGCTGAGCGCCCCACCCGCGTCGAGTTTGGAGATGTCGGTCGAGTGCAATTCCACCAGCACCTCACACAGGTGCCTGATCACATCGTCGACCTGATCCTCATCGGGGCCCCCGTTGAACAAATCGGAGGTGGTGCCACTGCCGTGCACACGGGCCAACACCATCGCCGGCTCACCGAACACCGTCGGGTCCATCTCGTAGCCATAGCTACGGCTCACCGGCACGGTGGTGTGGAACCGGACCGCCTCGATCAGGTCGTGTTCCACCGCCCGGCTGGTATGCAAGATGGCCGACTGCGCGGGCGGGTCCTTGCGCAGGATGAACGGCAGCAGCTCTTCGCGGTCAGTCCACCGGACTCTGGCGTCAAAGCGAAACGTCTCACGCGAGAACCCGCCTGGGATCGGCGAAATCTCTTCGATCTCGATCTGCTCCGCATCGGGGAAGATGCCCAAGAGGAACCGGGCTAGCTGTTCGTTCATGATCGCCTCAGCGCCGCTGCGTGCTCACGGCATTCCTCATCATCCCGAACGCCGACGAACATCATTTCCCCCTTGCCGATCGGTCGCGACCAGGCTCGGTGATTGTTTCACAGCCGAACAGCGCTTTCAACAACTGTCCCGATCGTGGCCAACGACCCTGGCCAACCCAAGCTCAGCCAAAGTGATATCGGTCAGTCACCCGACAGCACTGCTACTTCGTACGACCACAACTCGGCTTGGATCGGCATCGGCGGCTGAGCAGGCGCCGATGCTTGTGAAGGTGCACCGCTGTTCTCGCTCTCGGCCACAGGGCGACGATGACCATGGGCGAATGACGCCGAGGAACGCCATGCCTGGAATGACGCATCATCGCGCCACCGGGTGACTACCAACCACGTCGTACGGTCATCGGTGGGCTTCAACAACTCGAACCCTTCGAACCCGTCCTGGCCGTCGACCGACCCGGCGCGGGCAGCAAACCGGCGGGCCACCTCGTCACCCATGTCGGACGGCACGGTAAGCGCGTTGATCTTGATGATCGTCATGTCGCCAGCATGCCATGGCGAGTGCGAACGATCCCCATCCCTCAGCCAGGAGTGGTCGACGGCGTTGATGGCGTCGACGGGGCAGCGGCCACGACGGCCACGAACTCGCGGAACGCTGCGAACGCCCTTGGGCCGTAGACGGTGGCCGGGCCACCGCCCATCATCACGGCCACGCCGATGGTCTCAGCGACCTCCGCCTCCGTGGCACCACGCCGCGCCGCGCCTCGCGTGTGTGACGCGATACAACCATCACAGCGCTCGCTGATCGCGATCGCCAGCGCGATCAGTTCCTTCGTCTTCGCATCGAGTGCGCCATCGACCATCGCCGCGCTGTGGAGACCAGCGAAGGCCTTCATCACATCGGGAATCTGCTGCCGCAGGTCGCGTGCAATCGGGGTGAGTTCGTCGAGGATGCCAGGTCCATGTGAATGCTCGGTCATCATCACAGTGTGCGCCGATCGGACCGCGAACCGACGGGCAGGGCGACGATCGCTTCGTGTTCGAGTGTTGCGACCACCACTGCGTCGACGGAGATCTCCACATCGAGCACTGCCCGCTCACCGTGCCGTTGAGACCGGTCGACCACCGTAGATCGAACAACGGCAGAGGCGCCCACCGGCGCTACTGCGTGATGGCGCACGATGCTGCGGGTGTGAATCCACGCGCCGCGCGCCAGCTCGGCGTGCACTACCTGGTTGGCGAGTGCTGGCCACACCGCCGGGTGTACTACGGCCTGGGCATGATAGAGATCGAGGTGCTCTCCGGCGCGTTCGCCGTACTCGTCGCCCCACTCTCCTACCAGGTGCATCTCGCGGTCGGGCAGCACCTCACCGGTCCGCATCGGTGGCGGCGGTCCGGCGACTCGGATGGCCCGGAACACGGCACGGGGTGCACCAGTGCCTACGCGCGCCTCGATGACAACGGCCTCGCCGTCGGGTACCGGCACACACTCGACCTCGTCGTGTTCGAACACCGGACTGCGGAAACGCACCTCGCCACCGCCCCACGCCAACCACTCCAATCCCCATGCTTTGGCCGCCGGATGCGTGAGGTAGGCATAGGTGGTCACGCCCGCGACCAAGGCCCGGGGAAAGCCCGCAGCTTGCGCGCCGACATCGGTATGAATCGCATTCCGGGCATGTTCTGGCAGGTTCACTGCGATGACGCGGAACGGTGCGGGCTCATCAGAGATCATCACTGCAGTCTGACCGCTCGAGCAGCTGAGCCTGCACCGGACAATCACCTCCGCCGCGGGTGATCCGCCGCACACGGACCGAGTCGCGTCGAGTTATTGGTCGCCACGCCATGAAAGTCGACGCGACCACGACCGCGTGACGCTTTGCAAGGGCGTCGACGGCAAGGCTACGACGCGTGGCGGTTGACCAGCGTGGCGGCGATCCGTTCGCCGATCATCGCGGCCGGAAGGTTGGTGTTGCCTCGCGGGATCTGCGGCATGAGGCAGACATCGGCAACTACCACACCAGGCATTCCGTGAACCCTGCCTTCGGCGTCGCACACCGCCATGGCGTCATCGCCCATCCGACACGTGCCCACAGGGTGGTAGTAGTGCGCCACGGTGTCGCGGATGGCCTGATCGTTCGACATGTCGGTGAGTCGTCGACCGAGCACGGAGGCCAATGCTGGATGGTCGAGCATCTGCTCGGCCCGGACGAGACCATCACGAAGCACCGCCAGATCATGTCCCTCGACATCGTTGAGGTACCCATGTTCGATGGTCGGGGCGACGGATGGATCGGCGCTGGTGATGCTGACGTGGCCCCGGCTGCGCGGAGTCATGCATGCGACCTCGACGTGTACACGCCCGTGGAAGATGCTCGTCTGATCGCTGGCACACACTGGGAAGACGTGGGTGTCGTACAAGCCATCTGCTGCCTGATCGGAAAGCGCCTTGCCCAGAGTCTGCTCTTCCGGCAGGAACCCGGCAGCCGCTGCCTGATCCAGCCAGCCCTGCAGCTGTGGCCCAACGGTGCGGTCGGCATGCACGATCGGGTGGTCATGCAGATTCTGTCCGACGCCGGGCAATGCTGTGACGACCTTGATCCCGAGCGGCACCAACAACGCCGGATCACCGATACCGGAACGCTGCAACAGCGCTGGCGTGCCGTACGCCCCTGCACTCACCACCGTGGTGCCACATTCGATGGCGAACGACTCGCCGTGGCGCTGGCCGAGCACTCGACTGGCGCCGTCACTGACGTCGATCCGTTCGACCAACACGTCGTCGATGATTCTCAGGTACCCGCGCTCGCGAACTGGGTCGAGGTAGGCGAAGGCTGCGTTCCAGCGTGAGCTCCCAACCACGTTCACCGTCTCCAACCCGAACGAATCGTTCGCGTCGAGATCGCACAGATCGCTCGCCATCCGCCATCCGAGTTCGGCCGCAGCCGTGAGACAACGCGCGTGGAACGGTCCCACTTCGTCGTCGGCGTACGTGCGAACGCGCATCCGCTCGACCACCGTCGCAAAGAGAGATTCGAGGTCGGCGCCGGTCCAGCCGGCCAAACCCCAACTGTCGTAATCGGCTCGGTGGCCGACGGCAGCAATCGCTCCGTTGTGTGATGAGCACCCTCCGACAACACGTGCACGCTCGAACGTCCACCGGCCGGATGCAAAGCCCCAGTCGTGAGTCGTCGCAAGCATCCGGGCATCCATCAACTCCGCCGGCCAACGACCCGACCCGGACGGCCCATAATCAGGGCCGGCCTCAACGAGCACCACATCGATCCCCGCCTCGGCCAGTCGACCGGCCACAGCACAGCCAGCAGATCCGGCGCCGATCACCACGATATCGGCCTGCAAGTTTGGCATGTTCACAACAGTAGGCGGCGCGTGATGTTCGTACCGCCTCGCGCGAGCTGAGCCAGCTGCCGATCAGCTCACGAAGGGCATCAACCGTCCGGCAGCATCATGGAGCTTCACGTCGAGTTCTTCGACCTCGACCCGCGAGTCATCGTCGAGCCCATCGAGCACTGCATCGGTGACCCACATGTGCGCACAGTGCAACGTGTCGACGATGCGTACCGCCCGCACGGAGTGCAGGTCGACGATTCCGGCACCTCGCAGACACCACTCCCACAGCGTTCGATCGTCGGGTGCGACCACAGGTAACTTGCCGCGCAACAGAAAGCCTGATGTGATGATGTTGGTACGGGTGACTTCGTGGTCGATGGCAAGCGCGAGCCGTTCAGTGACCACATCGGCGAGGCCCATCCCCGTGGCGTTGCCGTGCGATGCGGGCGTGAGGTCGTGGCAGCCGATCATCGAGATCTGCGGACGATGGGGTTCTGCCTGACCGCCGATGAGCAGTCGACCGATCACATTGGTGTCCATACCGACGCCGCTGATGTCTTTGCCCATCTGGTCGACCAGCAGCACATCAAGCACATCAACTGCCAGGCCTGGTGCGTTGACCCGAGCAAGTTCGAGAAGTTGCAGCTCGGCCTCGGGGATCTGTGCAGCCGGAACGGCGCGGACCTCCATGGTGGTATCGAGCGCGTTTTCGACGATGCCGACGCCGAGCACCACATTGCCGTGCGCCAACACCTGTGCCGCGACGAGCGGCATGAAGTCGCGCAACCCGCGTACGCCGTATGCGTGCAGCGCTTCGGCCTGCACCTGCTTACCCATGCCGATCGCGATCATCTTCATCAGTCCGCTCTCGTACGGCCCATGGAAGTCGGTATGCGGCTTGATGCGATTGACCACGATCGTGGCGCTGGCCGCTCGCGCGATCGCATCGGTGAACACCGGCACAGGTGAAGCACCCTGTGGCAACCCGACGACGTCCATCGTGGCCCGGATGTCGCAACCGATATCTGACACATCGAGCCCGTACGACTGCAACACTTCGCGTTGCCCCTCGGCGGTGGCTCCACCGTGACTGCCCATCGCCGGGATGAGAAACGGCACGCCACCTTGCACCCGCACCCATCGCACCACTCGCTCGACGACGGTAGTGAGATCGGTGATGCCGCGTGAGCCGACGGCGATGGCGACTTCGGTGCCGGCGGCGATGACCACGCCACAGGATGCGAGCGTGATGTCGGTAGCCGCGGCAACGTCGGCCAGCGCCGGTGCATCAACGGCAACACGGACTCGATGGAACCGCACGGACGCGCTCACGAAGACACCGCACCGGCATCGATACGGCCGGCCAACTTCCACGCGTAGGCCAGTGCGTGCTGCAACGACTCGGTGAACGCGATGCCCTGCCACGCGATGTCGAAGGCGGTGCCGTGGTCAACCGACGTTCGGATGATCGGCAGCCCGAGCGTCACGTTGACACCGGTGTCGAATGCCAGCAGCTTCATCGGCGCATGACCCTGATCGTGGTACATGCACACGATGGCGTCGTAACGGTGGAGATGAACAGCCTGGTAGAACACCGTGTCGGCCGGGTGCGGGCCTGTGGCATCGATGCCGGCCGCTTGGGCCTGGACGATAGCCGGCGAAATGTGATCGATGTCTTCGCTGCCGAACAGTCCGTGCTCACCGGCGTGCGGATTGAGGCCACACACGGCGATGCGCGGCACGGGGATGAAACGACGCAGCGTGTGATCGGTGAGTTCGATCACGTCGAGCACCCGCTCGGCGCGCACACGGTCGATGGCTTCGCGTACCGAACAGTGCGTGCTGACATGGGTGACCGCGAGTGGGCCGTTGGTGAGCATCATCGTGACGCGTGAAGCGCCGCAGCGGTGCGCGATAAGTTCGGTATGGCCGACGAATCCGGCGTCGCTCAACTGTGTGGCTTCCTTGTTCATCGGCATGGTGACGATGCCGGCAACACGTCCGGCGAGTGCATCGTCGGTTGCTGCCAGTACGTAGTCGCGTGCGGCGGCCCCCGAGGCCGCGTCGAGTTGGCCGGGGCGATGTTGCGCCACCGCGAGCAGCCCGAGGTCGACGACGTTCAACACACCGGGATGCGGAGGTTCGCCGGGCTGCACGGTTCGCACGGGTATCTGCAGCCCGAGCAATCCGGCACCATGTTCGAGGATCGTGCGATCTCCGTACACCACGACGTCTTCGCCCAAGAGGCCAGCGGCGTAACGACGTACCACGATCTCGGGACCGACGCCCGATGCGTCGCCCATCGTGATCGCCATCGGGGTCATTCGGGTCTCCTCTGTAGCAACAGTTCGGTGAGCGCGTGACGTGATCCGAATCCGCCGGACTTGGTGACCATCACTGCGCCATGGGCAACGGCCGAACGAAACCATGGCATGCCCGCCGCAACCGTACCGCCGACCGACATCGTGGCGTCACCCAGCACGGCGGCGGCCGTGTCGCCGCCGATGATCACGACGGTTGCGAACCCCGCGGTCGCGATACCGGCGGCGGCTATCAGTCGGCGGGCGCGATCGCCGAGCAGGGCTGCCATCGCATCAGCTCGTGCGGCATCGATTCGCTGCGTGTCGGCCAGCGCAGAGACCAGCACCGTGACCCCTGATCGCCCGCACTGGGTCGCGACGGGGCCCGCTGGATGGGGGACCTCATCGTCGCCCCCCACCTCGATGACGACCGCACCGTGGCTGATGAGGTCGGCCATCTGCGCACGTGCGCCGGGGTGCAGACTCCCGCAGACCACCAATGCCGGCACTGCAAGCAGCACCGGCATTGAGGCTGAGCTGGCGACGTTGGCAGATGGCGCGAAAAGTGCTCGTGCTGCTGCACCGATGCTGCCTGCGGTGCCGGCAATGACGGTGCCCCTGCTGGCATCGTCAGCCCAGATGCTGCCGATCTGCGCTAAGTCGTC
>JANYDH010000062.1 GCA_025359865.1 Actinomycetes bacterium
CCGCCAACGCACCGGCCGCCCGATCTCCGTCGACGCCCACCCCAAATTCGCAATCGCTCTCGGCGCAGCCGGACTCGGCCAAACCCGCACCCTCGAAACCGGCCCACCACCTACCGCCGTCTCACCACCCACACCACCCACACCACCGACACCAACTCCATTCGCTCCCCAACCCGCAACACAACGACTATCCACCGGCGAACGGCCACGTCGCACCAAGACATTCGCCGTGGTCGCCGCCGGTATCTCCGCCGTACTCATCGTCGCCCTCATCGCATTCCTCACCACCCGCTACAACGCCGCCACCGGTACCGAGTCCAGGCCCCTGGGCACTACCACCCTTGCGACGTCTACCACCGGTCCGACGGTTACCACCGTGGTGTCGCCAGGAACCGCCACAGTGGTGCCTGCCAGCACGGCGTCCGTTGCGACCACGGCGGCGACCACCGCGGCGAAGCCAGGGCCAAGCGGATCGTTGGATGCGCCGCTCCCGGTGGGCACCTCGTTCACATCGGTGAATCCGAACGGAATTGTTGGGGCATGGACGGGTACTGTGCTCGGGCTCGTCGAGGTCCCATCGTCTACGGACAACGCGGATCCTGGACGTTGTCTCGTCATGCTCGGCACGATCAGCCCGACGGCAATCGCTGCCGGTCTGGTGTCGTCTGGATTTGCGACACCGGCCGTGTCGCTGATCGTGGGCGGCAAGGTGGTCGACAACGAGACGAGTTTGTGTGACACCACCTCGATCGTTGCCGCCGGATATTCGTGGCTGCTCGACGCCGCTGTCACCGTTGGCACCGACTATCCGTTCTACGTCGAGTTCTTTCTCGGAAGCGGCACTCCAGAGCAACCACAGGTGATTCTGCTCGGCAACCCAGGTGGCTCGGATGTAAGGTTCTACTCGGCGACTGAGTTGCCATCGGTGCCGCCTACAGGCGAACTGGTCTTCGAGTCAGCAGCGACGGGGCTCGAGCTGCTACCGGTGGGCGACCCGACTGCATCGACGTTCACCTACACCGATACCGACAGCCAGAACGTCTGGATTGAAGAGTTGGTCGGTCTTGTCGAGGCCAGCCAGTTGGAGGGGATCACAGGTCCTGGCCGCTGTCTGGTACTCGTTGGCACGATCACTTCGCAGACGGTCGCCGCTGGGATCATCGCGGATCCTCAGACCCAGCCGTACATCTCGTTGATCGCGAGCGGTCGACTGGTGATGCCGGATATCAGTCGCTGTGACACGAGCGCGTTCGATACGGCCGGCTATGTCGACAAATACTCTGGATCGGCACCGGGCACCGCGATCGCTTTCCGTCAATCGTTCTTTCTGGCGGGTATCACACCGGGGACACCCGAAGTCCTTGTGGTGGGCTACCCCACCGGTGAGACCCAGTTCTTGTACGAGCCAACGGTGATCCCTGCCATCCCGGCACTGTGAGCGACGATCGCGACAACGACCACGACCCAAATCAGGGGAGTTGATGAACCACGAGGGGGAGCACGGCGGTGGCGCCGGCGCTACGAAGCAAAGCGCCCGCCACCGTCATCGTCCAACCGGTGCGGTACTGGTCGTCGACCAGCAGGATCGGTCCTCGCGGCACTGAGGTGTCGGGCATCAGGGACAACCCCGCGAGCAGGGCACTGACCCTTGCCCCCGATGCTGCATCGGTTGGCGGGGGCGGGCCGCTCACTTGCAGCGTCTCGATGACCGGGATCTTGCCGACCCGCCCCAGGTGTGCGGCAATCGAACCCACCCGAAGCGGGTGGCGGCGCGATGGCAACATCGTGACGGCGACTGGTCGCTCGCCCCAGTGGTGCTTCCATCGTCGCATCACCTCGACCAGACCGTCCGCCAGGGTCTGGTCGAGTTCGCCGTCCACCTGTTCGAAGCACGCAAGCTCGGCGCCCCAGCCCGGATCGTCGGCGAACGCCAGTGCCCGCCCCGGCGCACACGAGACGATGCGACCCTTGGTGGTGAGCCCCGGGGCAGCGGACAGCCCGGGTGGCCACAGCTTGCGTGGTTCGATCACCACGTCGACAGCCCGAGCGAATCCCCGCGCGGCGGCCACGGCCCGCGATGAGGGGGTGATACCGGGCGCTGGCAACTCGCCCGTGCAGACCGAGCAGCGACCGCACGGTTGTGGGTCAGGATCATCAAGCGATTGCTGCAAGAACTGCATCAGGCAGCCATCGCCGGCCGCGTAGCGCCGCATGAGCGCAGCCTCGGCCTGACGCATCGCTGCGAGCGCCTCCCACTTGAGTGTGTCGTGCACGTAGTTCGCGCCGGTGGCCGCCCACCCGTCGGGCTGTTTGACGACGATGTCGTCGGTGGCGAGCAATCTGAGCACACCGTCCAGCCGAGTTCGCCGGATACCGGTCTGGCTTTCGAGCGCAGGCACCGACATCGGTCCGTGTCGCAACGCTTCGAGCACCTGCTGCACATGGTGGGGACCCGGGACCGACGCGGTGGCGAAGTACTGCCAGATCCGCTCGTCGCTCTCGGCGGGCAACAGCACAGCCAGCGCAGTGTCGAGGGCGCGCCCGGCGCGGCCGACCTGTTGGTAGTACGCCACAGGAGACGCAGGTGAGCCGACGTGGAGGCAGAACCCGAGATCTGGCTTGTCGTAGCCCATGCCAAGGGCCGATGTGGCGATGACCGCCTTGAGCTTGTTGTGTCGGAGGAGTTCTTCGATGCGGATCCGTTCGTCGGCGTCGAGCCTGCCCGTGTATGCGGCCACGTCGTGCCCGAGTGATGCAAGGAATGCTGCCAACCGTTCGGCTTCGGCGACCGTGAGGGTGTACACGATGCCAGAACCTTCGACCAGGTCGAGCGCGTCGGCGACCCAGGCCCAGCGCTGCATGGCCCCGAGGCCACCGACCACAGCAAGCCGAAGTGAACTGCGGGCGAGGCTGCCGCGAAAGGTGACGGTCTGTACACCAAACTGCTTGGCGATGTCATCGGTGACGCGGGCGTTTGCCGTGGCGGTGGTGGCCAGTACGGGTGTGCCCGGTGCCAACTCGAGCAGATGTCGCGCAAGCCGCTGGTAGTCGGGCCGAAAGTCGAACCCCCAGTCGGAGATGCAATGTGCTTCGTCGATGACCACGAGACCGGTGGCGGCCAGCAGTTGAGGAATCCGCGCCGCAAAGCGCGGGTTGGCAAGACGTTCGGGCGAGACGAGCAACACATCGAGTCGTCCTGCATCGACATCGGCGAGCACGGTGTCCCACTCGTCGATGTTCGTGGAGTTGATGGTGGCCGCGTGCAATCCGGCGCGCTGCGCCGCGCTGACCTGATCGCGCATGAGGGCCAACAGTGGTGAGACCACCAAGGTGAGACCCGTCCCGGCTGCGCGAAGTGCGGCGGCGGCAGCCCAATACACCGCCGACTTACCCCACCCGGTGGCTTGCACGACGACCACCCGGGCACGGTCGACCGTCAAAGCGTGCACTGCAGCGCGCTGATCGTCACGCGCAACAGCGGCGGGGCCTGCCAACAACGACAATACCGACGCGATGTGTTGGTCGACCTGTGCAGGAGAGAGTTGGGTGACGGTGCGGATGGCCATGGGATCGACCCTACGCCGAGGGTGTCACACCTGAGTTCTAGCCACGCCAGCGCTCAGTTGGTCGGCGATTCCATAAGGAGCGCCAGCATCGGGTCGTTGAACGTCGCCCACTCGCCTTTGCTGAAGTTTACATCGACATTGATGCGCTCTCCCGTGGCGAAATCGACGTGGAGGTGCTGGCTCATCCGCCCGCGCTCCTCGGCCGTCACGCGAAACGACGAGCGCGCCCAGACGATTGGGGCCTTGGTGACCGCAAACTCCTGGCCGGCGAGGAAGTCGAACATGTTGACGGTTGTCTGCGTTATGGCGACGAGTTGGTTCTTCACGACGGTGTCGCGGACCTCGCGCCGGTTGCGGTGGAACATCCGCCCACCGACGAACGACATCGACGAGATCGCCTTGCCGACAACGGCGTCGGACACGATGCCGTTCACGTAGCCGGGCGTGGAGACGAAGCCCACCGCCTGGATGGGTTCGGCCAGGTAGGGCTGGATCTGCTGGATGTACTTCTGGCGGTACTGCTCGGCGTTTGGGATGGGCATGGTGCCAGTAGACGTGGCCCTAGGGGCTGAGTCATGAGTAACGAGTACTCATCGGCGGACCGCCGCAGGTGGTGTCGCTGTGGCCGACGGTGCAGTGGACTTGCCCGCGTGGCGAGTAAGCGTGCTGCGCGGCTTCTCGTACCCGTTGACTACAGCGTGCCGGTGCCGGTCGTGTCACTGGGTGGAGGTGTCGCCACGACGACAAGCTTGGCCCGGTCGGCCTTGTGCCTGTCGAACTTCTGGACGATGAGGTTCAATGCCTGGTCGAGCGTCAGCCCGTCATAGACCCGCTCGTCGTTGTGCCTGACCCAGCCAGTGGTGAACTCATACTCGTAGAACGGGATCACCCCTTTTTCGAAGTCGGCCTTGAGTTCGGCTCGCTCCTTGTCGCGTTGGTAGCCCGCTCCGGCTAGGTTCTTGCCGGCTGTTCCGAACAGCCCCGGCCCGAAGTCTTCGTCGAAGCCGGTGGTCTCGCGCACCAGAAAGTCCGGATCGGAGGCATCATCGAGCAGCTTCTCTTTGTCTTGTGATCCAGGGTACTCGCCAACCTTGTCGCCCCATTTAGCGGTGCGCATGGGCACTACGCGCCCGCGCTTGCTGTCAAGTGCGATCTTGAGCGCTTCGATGATCTGGCGTCGTTTGTCGTCGTCGTACAGCATCGCATCGAGGATCTTGCTGTCGACCCCGGTGTTGTCGCCCGTTTCGATTGCGTTCTTGTTCGCAACCGCAGAAGTGTTGTCGTAGTAGTCCGTTTCCGCGCCGCCGAACCCAGTCTGTATCCGCTTGCCGTTCTCTTTGTTCAGCATCTGGTTGTGGATGAGCACGTTGTCGGCATCGATCAGGAACGGTCGGCCCTGAGCATCCCAGAACACGTTTTCTTTGTGGAGGTCATCGAGTCCCGCCAGCAGCGCGAAGACAAGGGTCTCGTGAAACGCTTTCGCTGTTGGGCCTGTCGGGCCACCCAGTTTGGCGAGGTCCTCAGCACTGGTCGCCTTGACGGCTTCGATCATCGCACCGTACTCCTCGTCGGAGCACATCTTGATCGAGGTCAGTTGTTCGTCGGGGGTAGTGAGACCGACGATTTTGTTGATCTTGTTCACGGCGCTGCCGGGTTGAGCTCCGAGCAGCGCCAGTTCGAGGCTCTTGTCCTCGGGTTTGATCATCACCTCCGGGTGCTCATCGGTATCGAAGGGAGTACCACCGCCGAGCGGCTTGTCGAACTTCACCTTCACTACGCCGAGGCCGCGTTCGTGCAGATCACTCTGCATGTACTTCAGCGAGGCGATGCGAACTTCGCCCTTGCGGGTCGGGTGTAGTTCGGTCTGCCAGTGGTCGAGCGTTTTGGCGAGATAGTCGGCACCTTCTTTGATCCGCGTGAACTTTGCCTCCGTAGATGAAAAGGCCTCGGCGAACGACTCGACGACGTTGCCATCCCATTTGTTCAGTCGGATGTTGTTGATGACGAAGAACTCGAGCTGCTTGTCGTAGTGCGCTACACCTTCCTGAACGAGGACGTTGGTAAGCAGGTTGGGGTACAGCGCCTCGGCCGAGCGTAAGATCGCAGTGATCCGGCGCTTGTACGCCGGTCCCAACGTGGGCTCGACGGTCTGAACTCGTTCTTGTCGAATGTACCCCTGGCGTTCGGCGGGAATGCCCTGTCGGTAATCCGGGCCGATGCTTACGGCCGGCATCCAGCGAACTTCGCGTCCCTTCTTGAGCACCACCTGGTTGCCAGGTGTGCGTTGGCGCACGGAGCTTTCCGAGTTGGCGAGGATCACACTGTTCTTGGAGATCGTCGGGCCCTTGAAGGTGTTCCAATCAGCGGGGTCGCGCAGGTGAGCGTTCGACACGACGCGTGACGGGCGAAACGTGCGGTGAATCATTGCGTTGCGACGAGCGCGGCCGCCCCGGCCGACGACCAACGACGGGGCTACGGTGCGCTGCACGCTGCTGCCCGTGCTCGGTTCGGTGCTCGGTTCGTCGCTCGGCGTCATCGAGTCGGGCTCGGCATCCTTGGTCTGTTGTCCGTCTTCGTTCTCGGCTTCGTTGGCTTCGTCGTCGAGATCGGTCCATTCGTGCGCATGATTGGCTGGTTCCTCGCCGTCGAGCAGTCGTCGCAGCGGGGCGACCTTGCGGCCGGTGTCGCCGGTCTGCTGGAGGGTGTGGGTGAGTTCGTGGGCGATCAACTCCTGTCCGGAGGCGCGCGATACGTCAGGTGCGCCATCACGGAAAAAGATGTTCGAGCCATGCGTGAAGGCCTTGGCCTGGATGGTTTCGTTCAGTTGTTGTGACTTGCGTCCGGTGTGCAGCCGAACCCTCGAAAAGTCGACGCCCCCGAATGCCTCTTCCATGGTGCGCCGTACCACGGGTTGAAGGGCCGCCCCGCCTGAGCCGGCGGAGGTGATCGCCCGCTCGGCGTGGTCATCGAGTGTCCCTCCGTCTGCGCCCACCATGCCGTTGCCCGCCATACCAGTCGCCCGTCGTATCCGAGGCGGTGCCACGCCACCGCGAGGCGGAAGTGGGGTGGTCAGACCCATAGCCCGTCGGATCCGAGAAGGACGTGCCGTTACTCCGTCGCCGACGCCCGGGGCTTGGCGCATGAGGGCCAGTCGTGAAACCACTTGCCGGGCGGTCTCGTCGGCCTCCTGCTCGTAGGCGTCACCGGCAGCGCCGACTTCGAGCTTGGGCTGCACTGCGGCAAGCAGCGCCGATGGTGCGACCGGCGCAGCCAGAAATGGTCGTGCGCTGGGTGTCGCTCCACGTGTGGGGGCCTGCTGGGGAGGCTCGGGCGCTGAGCCGGCGTTCTCGCTCGGCCTCGGCAGGGACTCACGCTCCATCGCCGAATGGTAACACGACCGTGTCGGAGGAATGGATCGGGAAACGGTGCGACACCCAGTCGGCGCTTGTCGGGCGCGCTTGCTGCAGCCACCGCAGCCTGATCCGCTGGCAGGTTCACCGATCGTCGGTGGCCTCGCCGCAGGTGGTGTCGCTGTGGCCGACGGTGCAGTGGACTTGCCCGCGTGGCAAGGTGGGCGTCATGTCGGTTGGGCGCAGTGGTGACGGTTTCGTGCGGTGCAGCGATGGCCATGTGAGATGGGGTCGATTCGGTGCGTCCGGGGTGTTGTTCGTGATCGAGACACCCGGCGGTGCGCACGTGATGTTGCAACTCCGTTCCGGCTTCGCCCACGAAGGCGGAACCTGGTCATGTGCCGGTGGCGCACTTGACGAAGGCGAATCGGCATACGAGGGCGCGTTGCGCGAGGCATCAGAGGAGGTGGGTAACGCGCCGCATCCGCACCGATTGCTTGGTGAATACGTGTTCGCCCCAGCGTCCGATTGGAGCTATACGACCGTGGTGGTCGAGGTGCCGCACCCCTTCGGTGAGTCGCTGAACTTCGAAACCGACGCGGTGGCCTGGGCGGCGCTCGACGATGTCGATCGGCGACCACTCCACCCCGGTTTTGCGGCCGCATGGCCACACTTGCGGGCGATCATCGAGCAGCCTGCATCGTCGCCCGTCTGACGCCGAATCGCCAACCGAAGTCCGATTCAGTCACGGAGCGCGGTGGACCTTCAAGAATCGATCAACGCTCGCCGCTGTTCGTAATCGGACCACCACGACGGCGTTGCTCCATGTAGAACGCCGCCCCTCGACGTTCGTCACTCAAGGAGGCATCATGTCGAACAGGATCCGTCATGGCAAGTTCGTACGCAACCGTAAGGTGGTGATGGCCGCGGCCGTTCTCGGAGTCGCTGCCGCCGGTGCTGCTGGCGCAGGCTATACGCCGTGGTCCAGTGCCGCACGCCCACGGCTGTCGGTCGAAGCGAGTGGGCACGCGAGCGGAGGCGCAGGAGCGAGCAGCCTTGTAGGAGCGGGAGCCGGTAGTGCCAAGTTCGGGCTCGATGCCTTGACAGATCGAAGCCACGGTGGCGACGCGCCCGCCGGCGCCTCGGGAGCGCCGAGCGGTTCAGTGGGTTCGACGAATCCACCGGCAGCTGATGGCGCTGCGACACTCCCGCCCGAGGAGTCAACGACGCCGCCCTTCACGCCGAACGCCTCGGACAACCCGGCACCGGGTTCGGCCGAACCGATCGACGGCCCGCCGGTAGGTTCCATCGATGGACAGTCGGACGGCAAGGTGATCGTCTCCTCACAGTCGAGGCCCGGCTTCGAGCCCACCGTCACAGCTGCACCGACCACGACAACACCTCCGCCGACCACCCAACACCCGAAACCCGTCGAGCCGCCTGCTACAACTGCGCCTCCGAAGCGGGCCGAACCGTCCACCACGGCTGAAGCTCCGAATCCGGTCGAGCCAGCCACCACCTCGACAGTTGCGAAGCCGGTCGAGCCGCCGGCTACGACTGCGGCGCCAAAGCCGGCCGAGCCTGCGAGGAGCGAGGCGTCAACAACGACGCCTCCATCGACGACGCCTCCATCGACGACGCCTCCATCGACGACGCCACCATCGACGACGCCACCATCGACGACGTTGGCCCCAACCCCGCACAATGACTCGGTCGTGCCGCAGACGCTGGGTCTGTCCTGCGTTCTCTCCGGCGATGCTGCGGCCAACACCGTGTCATGCTCGTGGTCTGTTGGTGCTGCACTCGGCTTCTACCGATATGTCGTTCTACGAGGCAATGGTGGTGGCATGGGACGGGTGCCGTTCAGTTCGACCGATCCGTCGGCCGGCAGCTTTGTGGACTCAGGCCTGGCGGCCGGACTGTACTCCTACGTGGTAGTTGAACTTGATCAAGCGGGAAAGACACTCGTGCACAGCAACCCGGTGTCGATTGTCGTGCAGCCGGTAGCCGGCTGATCTGGTCTGTTGACGGAAACCGCTGCACCTCACATGGCAGTTCCGGAGGTGGTCGGCGCAGACGACGCAGCAGTCGCCTTCGGCGAGCCTGAGCAGTTGGAGGACGAACGCCGTCTGGTCGAGCGGGCACGCACCGACCGGATGGCGTTCGCCGTGCTGTACCGACGATATGTCGACGACGTCTACCGGTTCGCCTATCGGCGGTGCGGCTCCCGGGATGTGGCCGAGGAAGCAACTTCGGCTACCTTCGAGCGCGCACTGCGGGCAATCGCCGATTTCGAGTGGAGGGGTCATGGTATTCGCCCGTGGCTCTTGCGTATCGCGTCGAACGAGGTGGCCGAAATCTACCGCCGCCGGTCACGGGTCACGGGTGCGCGGGGCCAGATCGCCCTGCGTGCGCTCGCGCCGGACGAACGGGTCGGCGTCGATCTCGCCGTCGCGACCGAGTTCGGATCAGGTGAAGACCATGATCCGATCGACCGGGCGGCACTGCATCGGGCACTACACGGCCTATCTCGCAGGTACTGCGATGCCATTACCCTTCGATATCTGGCTGGCATGTCGGCCGATGAAGCGGCCGCCGAGTTGGGCTGGACAAAGTCCGTTCTCGCAGTCACGTTGCACCGTGGATTGAAGGCGTTGCGGTCCGCCTTGTCCGATCAGTCGACGATCGTCACGACCGACCGTGGTCTGCGTGGCGCTGACGGCTCGAACCGTGACCGACCTAGAAAAGTGCGTGAGTCTGGAAAGTCCGGAATGGAGGTTTTCCGTGAAACGAACCCGACGTGAAGTAGAAGGCGCTCTTCGCTCATCGATTGACGCGATCGCGCCGATGCCGGATCCGGCATTCGTCGCCCGACTGGAGCAGAGGTTGATCGTCCTCGATCTCGATGCGCCGCCGGTGCTGCGTCGCAGGGTCACCAGGATGACGGGTGCGGCTGCCGTTGCGGCGACGCTGACGTTCGTCGGTGCAGCAGCCGCGGCCGGAATCGTGATCACGGCCGGGCCGGACAGTCGACGATCCACGCAGCTACCACCGCCAACACAATCGGTCGACGGCAAGCCGCTGGTGTCAACCCCGTCATCGTCTGTCACCTACCCAGCCGTGATTGAAACATCCTCAACCAGCGCAGTACCGACAACGCTGACTTCGGGGGTGTCGGTTGTGACGGCCCTGCCGACGGCGGCGCCTGTATCGACGGAGGCTGCGGCGACAACCGCGGTCATCGCGCCACCGTCCACAGCCGTGGTGCCTTTGATGACAGTGGCACCGGTGATGACAGTGGTGCCTTTGATGACAGCGACACCGGTGATGACAGTGGTGCCGGTGATGACAGCAGCACCGGTGATGACAGCAGCGTCGGTGGATCCAGCGACAGCCGGGGTTCCAGCGACGACTGCGGCCCCAGCTGCGACACCGGTTCCGGCAACGACCGAGGTTCCAGTCGCATCGGCTGTGCCAGGGACGACCGTGGTGCCAGTCACGACGACGACGGAGACGACCGTGGCGTCGTTGACTACCGAAGTACGCATCCCGGCGACGCTCTCCTTGTCATGTGTTGCGTCGGTCGGCGGTGTCAACTGCTCCTGGAATGTCGGGCCGATCGGCACGGTGGAGTACCTGCTGTTGCGCTCCACTCCATCCGGTGGCCTGGGGCGCGTACTGTTCCCGTCGCCTGGATCTACGACGTATTTCGACGCCACGGCGCTGAACGGTGTGACCTATGTGTACCTCCTGCACGCGCGTGATGCTGGCGGCACGAGCCTTGGCCACAGCCCGGCCGTCCAAGTCGGGTGCTGTAGTTGATCAGTAGTAGTTGATCAGTAGTAGTTGATTAGTCGTCAGCCCGCCATGCTCGTCGGGATTACGGAGCCCGTGTCGACGGATGGGACATAGTGCAAGCGGCGCAGCCCGATCTTCACCATGGCACCCATTGTGATGAGGAACAGAAGGGTTCCTGCCCCAACGGCGCCGCCGAGCGATGCACCGAGTACCAGCGGAGCGCCGTCGCTGATCCATCTGGCCGGCACGATGCCAAGACCTCGACGAACGAGGCCGAGCATCACGACCTCGGTGGGTCCGGCGCCGAGGTCGGTGGTGATGACGAGCGAGATGGCTACGGCGAGAATCACGAGTCCGGCTGTCAGGAGTGCGATCCGTGGCACCAGTGCGGCCGGGTGCGGCAGGAGCGAAAGTGCGACGTCGATCATCGGTCCGATTGCCAGTGTGCCCAGCACGGAAGCTGGTCCCGGGGGGCAGCCGAGCAGCGTACCGAGAGCGAACATGCCGAGCGAGTTGACGATGAAACATGTTCCGAGCGACCAATGGGTCAGATGTGCGAGCCCGGTGTTGAGCACGTCGAACGGGGCGACGCCCAAGTTGGCCCTTACCAGGAACGGCACCCCGACAGCGACCATCAGCCACGCAGCGACCAACCTGACGACGCGGGCCTGCAACGACACGGGACTGGCTCGGGTAGTGATACGAACGACCGTATCTGACTCGGCGTCCGCCGCCACCCCCTGCACCTGCACCTGTCCCAGCACCAGTACCAGTACCAGTACCAGTACCAGTACCAGTACCAGTACCAGTACCAGTACCAGCGCAAGAGCCCGGTACGCGCCCGAATAGCCCGACCGCGGTTGGCGGTCGGGCTATTCGGTCGGGCTATGTGGTTGTGCTGTGTGGTTGTGCTGTGTGGTTGTGCTGTGTGGTTGTGCTGTAGGGGTTATGCGGCTGTGCGGGTGTGGTGTGGGAGCGGGTTGATGAGTGGTGGGTTGGGTGGTGATGGTTGGGTGGTGGGTGGGCTGAGGATGGGTGGGTCGAGTGTGTGGGTTGGTGGTTGGCTGGTGTGGGTGCGGCCGTCGGGTGCGGTGAAGGTGGTGGAGTTGTCTGGGTGGAGGGTGATGTGCCAGCGGTCGCGGTGGATGAGGCGGTGGTGGTAGTGGCAGAGGAGGAGGAGGTTGTCGAGTTTGGTTTCGCCGTGGTGTCTCCACCAGCGGATGTGGTGTGCGTCGCACCAGGCGGGTTTGCGGTTGCATCCGGTGAAGCGGCAGCCGTGGTCGCGGGCGATGACGGCGCGGTAGAGGTTGGTGGGTACGGAGCGTGTGGAGCGTCCGTAGTCCAAGATCGTGGCGCCGGCGCGTAGGACGCGGTGGATGATGCAGTCGCATAGGAATGCGTCGGTGGCCCATGTTGGTAGGAGTTGGCCGTCGGTGGTGGTGGCGCAGTTGGTGGTGAGTGGGTTGGTGGTGAGTTCGGGGGAGAGGCTGCCGGTGGGGTTTGTTGTGTGGATGTGTAGTTCGACGTGGGGGCGGTGTCGGGGGGTGCCGGGGTGGTTGTGGTTTGCGTTGAAGAACGCGAAGATGTCGGTGGCGGCGTCGGCGTTGCGGACGTTGGTGGGGCGGGTGTCGTCGGCGCCGTCGAAGTGGGTTGCGGTGCCGAGTGCTTGCTCGAGTTGTGCTGCTGCTTCCGGGTCGAGGACGAATCGGCCGATGATGGTGCCGTCTTGCATTCGTGATGTTGTCCATGTTTGGTCGGGGATTTTTGGTTCGGGCATGTCGGCGACAGCTTCGGCTTGTTGACGCCATTGTTTGCAGAGGGTTTCGGAGTCGGTGATGTTCATCGTGGTGAGCGATTCGATGAGGTGGTGGTGGTGGTCGGCGAAGAGTTCGGTTGTTGGTTTGGTGACTGCGTTGCGGAGGGCGTTGATTTGTGCTGCGGAGAGTCGGCCGGTGGTTGCGCTGTCGGCGACGGCGTCGAAGTTGTTGAGGAATTTGCCGTCGCGTAGGAGTCGGGTTGCGTCGAGGTGTGACATGCGTGCGTGGTGGGCGAGCCAGGCTGTCATTGAGGTTGCGCCGTCTGCTTGCCATGCGCCTGCTGCGGCGAGTCGTGCTGCGGCGAGTGCGGTGGTGGCGTAGGCGCGTTCGCATGCGCCGATGGCCTCGATGAGTGTTTCGAGCGAATCGATCTCGGCGATGGTCAACTCCATAGGTGTCATCGTATCACCGGGTTATCCGAAAAGCGAACATATGTTCGATTAGGTTGCGAGGACTGGACGGGCTGCCGACGGTCAGGGCTCGAGGAGTACTGCGAGTCTTCATCCAGTCGGTCAAGGGCGGTAGCCAAGTCGAGTCGACTACGTGGTTGGGTTCGCTCATCTCGGTCCCGGTAAGCGGCAGACTGGCATTGAGCGTGCAGATCAGCCGCGCGAGTGATGGCATCGCCTCGTGGTGGAGTTGATATGGCAGCGTCACGAAATACTGCAACACCGGTGGATCATCGACTTGCGGCAAGAAGTAGACGTGGATCCGAAGGTTGCGGCCGGGTCGCCCGGATTCGATGGGCAGTATCAACTGTGCGGGCAACTCGCCCCAAGCGGGAAGCACATGCACCACCAAACCACCTGCCCGAACTCCTCGGCAATCAGCCCGAGTAGTTCAGCCTGCGGGTCGGTTACATCGCCTCGGCCTTGGACAACTTCTGCTCGATGAGTACCTGACCGGACGGGGCCAGCGCCTCGTCCGGATCGATGTTGATCGAGCTGAGCAACTGGAACGCGTCGTGGAGTTCGCGGTCGTCCGGGTTGATGATGAGTTCGGCGAGAACCGCTAGTGGGTTCGCGAGGATTGCGTCGAGTGCATCTTGGACGACGACCCCGTTGCCATGTGACATCGCGGAGATCAACTCGCTGGCCAACTGTGCGTTCGCACTGCCACCTCGGGCGACTTCGTTGGCCTTGTCGATGGCATCAGGTGAGCCGGCACAGCTTCATGATGGCCTTCCCGCCGCGCCATGCGCCCTGGATCACCGTCGCGCTGCCACGAACCACGCCGAGCGCGCCCGCCGCGACGCCGGCAGTGACCGCCGAGGCCGAATTGCCCGCCGCCCCTGCGCTGGCGGACCCTCCGCCAGCAAGCGCGTCGACCGCGCCTGCTGCGCCAGCCACCCCGACGGTAAAGGCTGGCTTGCCGGCTTCGGTCGCAGCCGTCGTCGCTTTGCCTGCGTGGCCCTGGAATGTACCCGGCGGACGTGGACTCAGTGAACGTTGGGCCAAAGGACGGTTCGTCGACAGGGACCGAAACGCACGCGGACTTCGGTGCTCGCCAGCTCGGCTGTTGGGGTCTCCACGACAGGGGCCGCTGGTGCTGCGACTACTTCGTGCATGGGACCGTTTCGTGATGCTGCGGGCGCTTCGCTGCGGTGCGGCTATTCCATGGGCAATCCTGGCAGACCACAGAAGGTCTTGTTGGCATTGGTGTTCTCGACCGGTCTTGGGCAGTCGAGCATCAGTCGAGCATCAACCGTCCGCCACGGTGGGCGCTCAGTCAAGCCGCTCCCGACGACGGTAGCGCTCTGCTTCGGGGACATGCTCGCCTGATCGCTACGGTGACCTACCTGGAGGGCTCGGAGTACACCGCGGTACCTGAGAGATGGGGGAGTCGTCATGGGTAGTACACCCGACCAATTCGTTGAGGCGTACGTGGCCACGATGGCCGGCACTGCGATGGATATCAGCCGACTCGTCACTGAGCCAAGCGGTCTCGACGCGGCTGGGATGATCGCTGCGATCGGCAATCCGAAGCTCGGCCGGCTGGGTATTCCGCTGATGGCCGATTTTATGGCCCCCGAAGGGTCGATCTACTTCGACGCGATCTTCGGGGCGTACTACGGACAGGCCTCGATCAGGGGTTGGCTGGTACCGGCGATGGCCGAGATCGAGTTCGTCGAGTTCGTTCCGATGGCAGAGCCTGTGCTGTTCGACGACGGGCTCGGCGGCACCTCCCTCGATGAATGGCAGATGGTTGCCAACATCGGCGAGGAGAAGATCCCGTTGTCCCGCGGTGTGAGCGTCAGGCGACATCGAGATGGCTGGATCACCTGGGCTTGCGATTGTTATGACACGGCCGCGTTTCGTCAGCCGCCGCCACAGGACAGCGGCATCGAAGCCGCACCGCTGCCGCCGTGGCCCCGTGTCGAATGGACGACCGACACCTCCGTCGTTCCCACTCCGCTCAGCGAAGCCGCACGGCAGTGGATCAAGACTCGACCTGCGGCCCGAGCTGGCAGCCCCGGGACATCGGCCGGCGGGGCATCGGCTGGCGGGGCCAACGTCGAGGGTCAACCGAGCGGGCTCACTCATCACGAGATGCTCGCCGTGCTGGATGATCCGGCAGCGGGGGTCGACTTCCACCTGATGAGCGACCTGTTTCATCCGACCGATTCGGTGTACCACGATCCGATCTTCGGTGAGTTCCATGGCCAGGCTGCTATCCGCAACTGGATCACTGATGTGATGAGCAAGGTCGGCAACGTGGCGTTCGAACCGCTCGGCCCTGTTCTGTTCGACGGCACGACGTCGGTACAAGAGTGGCAGCAGATGGCGGTGTTGCCCGGTGGCAGCAGGTCGATGATGCTGCGTGGAACCAGCGTGCGTCGGTTCTCAGGTGGCTGGCTGGTGTATGCCGCCGATTACTTCGACACTGCGCCTTTGGCGGATCCAGAGATCGTTGCCGCCAGTCAGGCCGCAGGGTCGACGATCACGGCGGCGGACGTGCTGCGGCACCGCTCCAGCTAGAGATATAGGGTTCGGCGATGGACTTCGAAGTACGCCGCACCGACCTCCGCCAACACCGCATCACCGACGAGGCGGTGCCAGAGCCCGTCGACGGTCAAGTGGTGCTACACGTCGACCAGTGCGCGCTCACTGCGAACAACATTACCTACGGCGCGTTCGGCGATGTGATGGGATACTGGAACTTCTTCCCCGCTGAACAAGGGTGGGGTCGGGTTCCGGTCTGGGGCTTTGCCGACGTGGTCACCTCTCGGGTCGATGGCATTGCCGACGGCGAGCGGGTCTACGGCTACTTCCCGATGTCTACACATCTTGTGGTCGAGGGGGGCCATGTCACGCCGACGACCTTCATCGACGTGAGCGGGCATCGCTCGACGCTGCCCCCGGTGTACAACCAGTACACGCGTATCGCGGATCGGGCAAGTACTCACGACGAACAGGTCCACTCGGTGCTTCGCCCGCTGTTCACCACATCGTTCCTGATCGATGACTGGCTCGAGTCGGTCGGTCGGTTCGAGGCCACATCGGTGGTCATTGCCAGTGCGTCGAGTAAGACGGGTCTGGCGTTGGCTGCGCTGTTGTCAGCGAATCGTGGTGTCGAGGTAATCGGGCTGACATCGGCTCGCAACGCAGCGTTCGTGCGTGGCGTCGGCTACTACGACCGCGTCGTGGTGTACGGCGAGGTCTCCACGCTCGATGCCACGCAGCCGACCGTGCTGGTCGACATGGGCGGCGATGCCACCGTACTGGCCGAGGTGCACGGGCACTTCGGCGATGCGCTGCTGCACAGCTGCCAGGTCGGAGCGACGCATTGGGAGCAGGTCAGCTTCGGGGCCACGTTGCCCGGACCGAAGCCGGCGATGTTCTTCGCCCCCGATCACGTGCAACGCCGGATCGCCGATTGGGGTGGTGCCGGATTCGCTGAGCGCGTCGACGCGTCGTGGAACACGTTCGTCGAGTCGGCCAACACCTGGCTGGAACTGGTCGTCCATCGCGGACCCGACGCGGTAGCCGAGGCGTTCGACGCCGTCCTTGAAGGCAAGGTGCCGCCGCACCAGGCCTTCATCATCAGCCTCGATGCGCCGGCGTAGCAGCGTTTGGTAGGTTCAGCCCCCTTGAGGGGGCTGAACCTACCAAACG
>JANYDH010000155.1 GCA_025359865.1 Actinomycetes bacterium
GCTGCTGGTTGGGCTGCTGGTTGGGCTGCTGGTTGGGCTGCTGGTTGGGCTGCTGGTTGGGCTGCTGGTTGGGCTGATGGTGGGGGGTGATCGGTACCCTGGTCGGCCGCATGTCTCTCGCTGATCTCTCCCTCCTACTCCGTGCCGAACCTGGGCTGACCCAGGCGTTCGGCGACCCACAGGCCGTGATCACGGTGTCGGAACCCGCGCGCGCCATTGCCGTTGCGGCGCTGAGCCAACTGGGGGGCCGCCGGCCCTTGCTCGTGGCCTGCCCGACGGGCACCGACGCCGGCCAGCTCTTCGACGACCTGGTGCAGTTCATGCCTCCGGGCGAGGTGGCGCTGTTCCCCGCCTGGGAAACCCTCCCGTTCGAGCGGGTCAGTCCAAGCGTCGAAACGATGGGCCGCCGCCTCGAGGTGCTGTGGCGGCTACGCACCCCCGAGCAGTGCCCCGCAATCGTGGTCACCGGTGTCAGGGCACTGCTGCAACGACTCGGGCCAGGGGCCACCACGGCCGAGCCGATACGGGTGGCACCCGGCGACATGCTCGACGTCAACCATCTGCTGCACCGTCTCATCGGCTTCGGCTACCGCCGCGAGGAACTCGTCGAGCATCGCGGCGAAGTGGCCCAACGCGGGGCCATCATCGACGTGTTCCCCTCCACGGCCGAAGCTCCGATCCGAATCGACCTGTGGGGCGACGAGGTCGACCGGCTCACCGAGTTCACCGTCAACGATCAGCGCAGCACTGCCGACCTTGCCGAGGCGCTGATCTTTCCGGCCCGTGAACTGTTGCCGTCCGACGCTGTTCGCGAGCGGGCAGCGATGCTCGTCGCCGAGGAACCGTGGGGCCGCGAGCAGTGGGAGCGGCTCGCTGAAGGCGCGCTGTTCGAGGGGATGGAGAGTTGGATGCCATGGCTGGTAGGTGCCGGCCTGGTCGATGACGACCTGCTGATCACCAACGTGTTGCCCCCCGCAGCAAAAGTGGTGCTGATCGAACCACGCCGGATGCGCGACCGGGCCAACGACCTGTTGGCCGAAGAGGATGATCTGGCCCGCAGCCTGGCCAGCACCTGGGCACGCGATCCCGAACTCGCGTTCCCTCGCTTGCACGCCGATACCGACCGGTTGCTCAAGTCCGACCAGGCGATGTGGACGATCAGTCCCACGCCCGAGCACCCGGACGCTCCTGTGGTTCTCGCGTCCGGCTGGGGGCCTGTCGTTGGTGACGGCGAGGGGTTGGCCAACCGGCTCCGAGACCTGCTGGCCGACAAGTACCGGGTGATCGTCGCCGCCGATGGCGTCGGGTCGGCGCAGCGACTCTCCGCGTTGCTCGGCGAACGCGGCCTCAGCTTCATCATGGCGACCGACACGACCGACCTCACCAAACCAGGTGGATACGTGGTCACTGCGCCGCTGCATCGCGGGTGTTCGCTTCCTGGTGCGAAGTTGGCGATCGTGGCCGAAGGCGACCTCACCGGGCGACGCCGCGCTCACCGCCAGGCGCGCCCGCGTAAGCGTCAGACCAGTGGGTTCTTCGAGGACCTGAAGCCCGGCAACTACGTGGTCCACTACCAGCACGGAGTCGGGCAATACGAAGGCATGGTCAAACGGTCGATCGGCGGCGTCGAGCGTGACTATCTACTCATCGCCTACAAGGGCGGCGACAAGTTGTACGTACCTAGTGATCAGATCGATGCCCTCCGCCAGTACGTCGGCGGCGAGGCCCCTTCGCCTCATCGCCTGGGCGGCGCCGACTTCGCCAAGGCAAAGGCGCGGGTCAAGAGCGCCGTGCGCGAAATCGCCCAGGAACTGGTGGTGCTCTATCAGAAACGGGTCAACGCGGTGGGGCATGCATTCGGCATGGACACGCCATGGCAGCACGAGATGGAAGACGCCTTTCCCTTCGCCGAAACGCCGGACCAACGCACCGCGATCGACGACATCAAAGCCGATATGGAACGCGCCTACCCAATGGACCGACTGCTGTGCGGCGATGTCGGCTTCGGCAAGACCGAGGTGGCCATCCGGGCGGCGTTCAAGGCGATCCAAGACGGCAAGCAGGTCGCGGTCCTTGCGCCGACCACCCTCCTCGCCACACAACACGGCAACACGTTCGCCGATCGCTTTTCCGGCTATCCCATCCGGGTCGAGGTACTCAGCCGGTTCCTCACTGCGAAAGAAGCCAAGAAGGTCATCGATGGGCTCGGAACGGGCGAGGTCGACTGCGTGATCGGCACCCATCGCCTGCTGCAAGACGGCGTGGTGTTCAAGGATCTCGGTCTCCTGGTGGTCGACGAGGAGCAGCGTTTCGGCGTGCAGGCCAAAGAGACGATGAAAAAGCTCAAGACCAACGTCGACGTGCTGACGCTTTCGGCGACGCCCATCCCACGAACGCTCGAAATGAGCCTCGTCGGGATTCGCGATCTGTCGCTGCTCCAGACCCCGCCGGCCGATCGCCAGCCGATCCTGACGTTCGTCGGCGAGTACGACGAACGGGTCGCCATCGAGGCAATCCGGCGCGAGTTGTTGCGCGAGGGTCAGGTGTTCTGGGTACATAACCGGGTCAACTCGATCGACATGTGCGCGTCACGGTTACGCGAACTGGTACCCGATGCGCGCATCGCTGTGGCCCACGGCAAGATGGACGAGGGATCGCTCGAACAGATCGTGGTCGACTTCTGGGAGGGTCGCTACGATGTTTTGGTCTGCACCACGATCATCGAGAGCGGTATCGACATGCCCACGGTGAACACGTTGGTGGTAGAGCGCTCCGATCTGTTGGGCCTCGGCCAGATGCACCAACTCCGCGGCCGCGTCGGCCGATCAGTGTCACGCGCCTACGCCTACCTGTTCTACCCTCAGGACAAGGCGCTCACCGAGGAGGCCTACGAACGGCTGAAGACCATCGGCGAGGCCACGGATCTGGGCAGCGGCTTCAAGATCGCGATGCGAGATCTCGAGATCCGCGGTGCTGGCAATCTGCTCGGTGAATCGCAGAGTGGCCACATCGCAGCGGTCGGGTACGACCTGTACTGCCAGATGGTCACCGAGGCGGTCGGCGAGATGAAAGGCGAACCCAAGAAGGAACGGTCCGAGTTCAAGCTCGACGTTCCTACCGACGCGTTCTTGCCGAAGGATTACGTCACCAAAGAAGAGTTGCGGCTCGAGGCGTACCGACGACTGGCGGGCGTCACCACGTCGGCCGAGGTCGACGACCTACGTACCGAGTGGGAAGACCGCTACGGCCCCGTTCCGCCCGCAGCGAGCGCACTGTTGGACGTGGGCTACCTGCGCGCCGAATGTCACCGCCTTGGTCTGAAAGACGTGTCGATCGCATCGAATCAGGCACGCTTGGCGCCGCTCGAGTTGAAGGTCAGCGAGATGATGAGGTTGAAGCGGCTTGCCCGTACCGCGATCTACAAGGAGGACCAGGGTCAGCTCGTGGTGCCGATCCCGCAACGAATCGACCCATCGGTGTTCCTCGTCGGTCTGCTGCGCGAGCTGATCCCACCAACCTGACCGACCACGCTTCGGCCAGTAGGTTGAGGGTGTGCGGATCCAACTCGTCAGGCCGACCGATCACTCGTTCGTCGTCGCATGGCCGCTCGACACCCGACTCGATACGTGGACATTGCCGGCGATGTACGAGGTGATGGGGCTGCACCGCCACGTTGTGCGGATGATCGAGACTGATGAAGCCACCTACGTGATCAAAGAACTCCCCGATCCGCTCGCCGAGCGCGAGTACCGACTGCTGCACAACCTTGCCGACGACGGTCTACCCACCGCCGAGGTGGTCGGCGTCGTCACCGGACGCCACGAGGACCCGCTCAATCCATCGAGCGGCGAGGTCGACGGGCTGCTGATCACGCGCCACATCGACTACTCGCTCCCCTACCGGGTGTTGCTGTCCGGACGCGGTCTGCAGATGCCCTATCTTGGCGAGCGACTACTCGACGCGCTCGCCGGGCTGCTCGTTCGATTGCATCTGGCCGGCTTTTATTGGGGCGACTGCTCGCTATCGAACACCTTGTTTCGACGCGATGCCGACGCGCTGTCGGCGTACATCATCGACGTCGAGACCGGCGAACGGCACCCAACCCTTTCCGATGGGCAGCGGGCACAGGATCTGCAGATTGCCACCGAGAACGTGGCGGGGGATCTGACCGATCTGGAACTCGGCGAGTTGCTCGCCCCTGGCATCGACCCGATCGAAACGGCGCTTGCGATCGAAACCAGCTACGGCAACCTGTGGGCCGAACTGACCAGGGTGGAGGAGTTCAAGGTCGACGAGACTTTTCGGGTCGACCAACGCTTGCGACGACTCCACGACCTGGGGTTCGATGCGTCCGAGTTGGAACTGGTCACCACTGCGGACGGCACCCGCCTTCGCCTTGTCCCCCGCGTCGTCGAACACGGATTCCACACGCAGCGCTTACGCTCGATGACCGGTCTGGAGGCAGGGGAGAACCAGGCCCGACGTCTCGTGCAGGACATCCGTCGATATGGCACGACGCTGGAGAAGCGCACCGGGAAGCGATACCGCGAACCGGTCGTCGCGGCGAAATGGACCGAGGACCGATTTGAACCCACCATCGCCGCGATCCCTGCTGATCTCGCCGGAAAGCTCGAGCCGGCCGAGCTCTACCATCAGGTGCTCGAGCACCGTTGGTTCTTGTCCGAGCGGGCCGGTTTCGATGTCGGCATGGCAGAAACGATCGAGGGCTACGTACGCGACGTGTTGACGCCGGCACGCGATGAACACCTGACCATGCACACGGGCCTGATACCGATCGTTGTGGGCGACGACACCGACGGGCAGTAGGGTCACAACCGTGTTCCGTCGACTTGCCCTCGCCACCTGCTCGCTACTGGCCATCGCCTCACTCACGTCGTGCGCGACATTTCGCCACAACGATGCAGCGGCCACGGTGAACGGCCACACGCTCACTCAAGATCAGCTCGGCGCAATGGCGAGCAGCCCGATCGGCACCGACCTGCTCAAGGAGTCGCCGGTTGGCGGGATGATGACCGGAGGCGGCGCCCGTGCACTGCTCGGCGGCTGGATCGGCCTACACGCCATCGACGACGCCGGACTGGTCGACCAACCCACCAAAGATGACGCCCGCAAGCAGATCAGCGAGCAGTACGGCGAGCAGTGGACGTCGACTCCCACCGAGATGCAAGACCTCGCCGTGCTCAATGGTGCCATCGGCTTCCTTGCGAAGAACAATCAGCTCGACCAACAGGCCGTGAAGGCCGCAGTCAGTTCGGCCGATGTCGTTGTCGATCCGCGATACGGGCGATGGGACCCCTCCAAGGCCCTCGTCGTCGCTCTCGGATGACCGTCGCTGCGCCGCGAATCATCGTCGTGGGTTTGGGCCCGGGCGACGACCGGTACGTCACCGCGCACACGCTCGAACTGATCGCTGCGGCCCCACACCGGTATCTACGCACGGCGCGCCATCCGTCAGCACATGTGGTGCCCGACGCCGTGTCGTTCGACGACGTCTACCAGTCGGCCGACACGTTCGACGACGTGTACGCCACCATCAGCGACCGGCTCGTAGCAGCCGCGACCGAGTACGGCGAGATCCTGTACGCCGTGCCGGGTTCGCCGCTGGTCCTCGAACAAACCGTACGCCGGCTCCTCGCCGACAGCCGCGTCGTCTGCCAGGTGGAACCGGCAATGTCGTTTCTCGACCTCGCGTATGCGCGACTGGCGATCGATCCGGTCGAAGCGGGGTTGCGACTCGTCGATGGCCACGAGTTCGCCGTTGCCGCAGCTGGCTATGGCGGGGCGATGCTCATCGCCCACACCCACGCCAATTGGGTGTTGAGCGACATCAAGCTCGCCGTCGAGGACGCCACCGGCGACGAGCCTGTGGTGATCTTGCAGCGGCTCGGCACACCCGAGGAAGCCATTGTGCACACCACGTGGGCCGATCTCGACCGCACGGTCGAAGCCGACCACCTCACGTGCGTGTACGTGCCCGCACTCGGTGCGCCGGTCGGAAGCGAGCTGGTCCGGTTCCACCAACTGGCAAGGACGTTGCGCGAGCAGTGCCCGTGGGACCAGGAGCAGACTCACCACAGCCTCATCCGGTTCCTACTGGAAGAGACGTACGAGGTGGTCGATGCACTGCAGGCACTCGACGCCGACGACCCCAGCACCGATGATGCCCTGGTCGAGGAACTGGGTGACCTGCTGTATCAGATCGAATTTCATGCCACCATCGCGGAGCAACAGGGCCGGTTCACGATGGCCGACGTGGCGCGCGGCGTACACGACAAACTGGTGCGCCGTCACCCTCATGTGTTCGGCACCGTCGAGGTGGCCGATGCAGACGAAGTGGTCGCCAACTGGGATGCGATCAAACGGATCGAAAAGCAGCGCACCAGCGTGTTCGATGGCGTGGCGCTGTCGCAGCCATCACTCAGTTACGCCTACACCGTGCAACGCAAGGCGGCCAAAGTCGGTTTCGACTGGCCCGACGTCCACGGTGCATTGCCGAAGATCGCGGAGGAGACCGCCGAGGTGATGGAGGCTTATGCGACCGGCGATGTACCGGCCATCGAAGACGAGGTCGGCGATCTGCTGTTTGCCGTTGTCAACGTCGCCCGACACCTGGGTGTCGAACCCGAGACCGCACTCCGTGGAGCATCACACAAGTTTCGTCAGCGCTTCGAAGGCGTCGAACGGTTGGCGCGCGAGCGCGGCATCGACCTGCACACTGCTGGGTTGTCATCGCTCGATGGGCTCTGGGATGAAGTGAAGGCCGCCAGCTGAGACACTGAGGTTGCGATGCGAACTCTGTGAGGCTGCGGCGGTTCGTTATCGTGGGGTCATGAGCATCATCGTCAGTGTCATCGGCCGAGAAATCCTGGATTCCCGGGGGAACCCCACCGTCGAGGTCGACGTCGTATTGGAATCCGGTGCCCGAGGGCGCGCCGCTGTTCCATCTGGGGCCTCCACCGGCGAACACGAAGCGGTCGAACTGCGTGACGGCGGCACGCGATTCGGCGGCAAGGGGGTGCTCACAGCGGTCGGCTTCGTCAATGGTGAGATCAGTGACGCACTCGATGGGCTCGATGCGCTCGAGCAGCGGTCCATCGACACGCTGCTCGGTGCTCTCGACGGCACCGCCAACAAAGCCCGGTTCGGGGCCAACGCCATTCTGGGCGCGAGCATGGCGGTGGCCAAGGCGGCCGCGGCCGAACTCGACCTGCCGCTCTACCGGTACATCGGCGGCCCGAACGCGCATGTTCTACCGGTGCCGATGATGAACGTGGTGAACGGCGGTGTGCATGCCGACAACAGCATCGACATGCAGGAGTTCATGATCATGCCGATCGGCGCCCCCAGCTTTCGCGAGGCGGTTCGATGGGGCACCGAGACCTACCACACATTGAAGAACATCCTTCGCGACCGTGGTCTCTCGACGGCTGTCGGCGACGAAGGCGGATTTGCGCCAAACCTGGCCAGCAACGAAGACGCGATCCGCCTGCTCGTCGAGGCCATCGAAAAGGCCGGCTACACACCGGGCGATGACATCGCCATCGCGCTCGACCCAGCGATGAGCGAACTGTTCCGAGACGGTCGCTACCACCTAGCCGGCGAAGGCAAGGTGCTCAGCTCCGACGAGATGACCGCCTACTGGACGCGCCTCGTCGACACCTATCCGATCATCAGCATCGAAGACGGTATGGCCGAGGACGACTGGGAGGGTTGGGCATCGATGTCGACGGCATTGCGCAGCCGCATCCAGCTCGTGGGCGACGATCTGTTCGTCACCAACGTCACCCGACTACGGATGGGCATCGACCGCAACATCGCCAACAGTGTGCTGGTGAAGGTGAACCAAATCGGAAGCCTGACCGAGACACTCGACACGGTCGAACTCGCCACCGCCAACGCGTACACGAGCGTGATGAGCCATCGCAGCGGCGAAACCGAGGATTCCACCATTGCCGACCTGGCCGTGGCCACCAACTGCGGCCAGATCAAGACCGGTGCCCCTGCACGGAGCGACCGCGTGGCGAAGTACAACCAGTTGTTCCGCATCGAAGAGCAACTCGGCGAGCAGGCCGCATTCCGCGGCCGCGCCGCGCTCGCTCCGCGTTGAATCCGCGATCTAGCGTCGAGATGGGTGCCGCCGCTCGCGATGGAACGGGTGCGAGACTACGAGGGTGACCGACAGCCACCGGACCTCTTCGATTCAGCGCGCCCGTCGCACCGGCAGCGAGGGTAGGGCGTTGGACACACGCCAAGTGCGTCTCGCCGAGTTCACACGGCCGATCGCCCGCAACCGGCAACTCGTCAAGGGTCGCGGCAAGCGGACGATAATCGGTCTCGGAGCATTGCTGGTGGCGGCCGCGTTGGCGGCCGCGTTGTTCGTGTTACCGGTGAAGGCTTGGATGCGACAACGCGATGACATCGCCGTGCAGCAGCATGAGCTTGATGTACTGCGCCAAGCCAACGCCGACCTAGCCAACGAAGTGGCTCGGTTACAAACGCCGGCTGGCGCCAAGGAAGCCGCCCGTTCGGAGATCGGTGTGGTGGCACCGGGCGAGATGCGCCTCAGCGTGTTGCCGGCGCCGGCCGCCCCTTTGACGCTGCCGAGCGGGTGGCCATACGACACGGTCACCCAGATCGTCGCCCTGCGGACCCATCCTGTCTCGCCGACACCGGTGCCAGCATCAGTGCCCACCGCACCCTGATCCGCTTCCCGTTGCAACAACACCGCGCGTCTCGGTCTAGTGTCGAGCAACATTCAAGCACTCGCACACCAGGGGGTTGTAGTGGCCGGCAGCATTCTCGGAGCTCGTGTTCTCCGCAAAGAAGATCCGAAGTTCCTCACGTCAGGCGGTAAGTACGTCGACGACCTGCTCGACGAGCCCATGCTCGAAGGCGCGGCGCACGTCACGTACGTGCGGTCGAGCGTGGCCCATGGCACTATTCGCAGCATTGATGCATCGGCAGCGCTCGCCCTTCCCGGGGTGCTCGCCGTTTACACTGCGGCCGACCTTGGCCTCACGCCGGTGCCGTCCGATTTCAATCCGGCCGTCGCCCGGTACCTACTCGCCCTCGACAAGGTTCGCTTTGTCGGCGAGCCGGTCGCTGTCGTCATCACTGAACTGCGTGAGCAGGGCGAAGATGCTGCCGAGCAGGTCGTGGTGGAGTACGACGTCTTGCCGGCCCTCATCGACATCGAGCAGGCCATGGCCAGCACCGCGTTGTTGTACGAGGCTGCGGGCAGCAACGTGGTGTTCGACACCACGGCGCTCGGCATGCCCGAGAACACCGGCGACGCCTTCTTCGAAGGATGCGAAGTCGTAGTCAAGGGTCGCTTCGTCAACCAGCGTGTTGCGCCGTGCCCACTCGAGGTGCGGGGGTCGGCAGTGGCATGGGTCGACGGTCGGCTGCATCAGTGGCTCAGCACCCAGGCTGCTCAAGGCGCCAAGGGCACCATCGTTGCCGTCAACGGCGTCGACGCAGCCGACGTACGGGTCATCACTCCAGACGTCGGTGGGGGATTTGGCGCCAAGATCACATGCGACCCGGAAGAGTCGCTGCTCGGCGTGCTGTCGAAGCGGGTCGGTCGGCCGTTGCGGTGGCAAGAAACCCGCAGCGAGAGCATGATGGTGCTCGGTCATGGCCGCGCCCAGATCCAGTACATCGGCATCGGTGGCAGCCGTGACGGCACGGTAACCCACTATCAGATGCATGTTCTGCAAGACGCCGGATCGTTTGTCGAGATGGGCACCATCCTTGCTCCGTTCATGACTCGGCCGATGTCGAGTGCCGTGTATGCCATCCCCAACATCGAATGCCGCACTACCAGTGTGGTCACCAACACCGCTGTCACGACCGCATATCGCGGCGCTGGCCGCCCCGAGGCCACCGCTGCGGCCGAACGGGCCATGGACATGTTCGCCGCCGAGATCGGCATGGATGCCGTCGCGGTACGTCGCAAGAACCTGATCCCCAAGTTTCTCGACTCGCACACCACGGCAGTCGGCCAAACCTACGACGTGGGCGACTACGAAACCTCGCTCGACAAGGCGCTTGAGGTTGCTGGCTACGACGATTTGCGCGCCGAGCAAGCGCGCCGACGCGCCAGCGGCGATGCCAAGCAGTTAGGCATCGGCGTCAGCGTGTACGTCGAGATCACCGGTGGTGTGCCTCCAATGGGCGAGAACGCCAAGATCGAAGTACTCGACGATGGCAGCGCCGTGGTGTACACCGGCACCTCACCTCACGGCCAGGGCCATCTCACTGCGTTCAGCATGCTCGCCCACGAACAGACCGGCATCCCAATGGACAAGATCGATCTTGTCTGGGGCGACACCGATCTGGTTCCAGAAGGTGGCGGCACGATGGGCTCACGCTCGCTGCAACAGGGTGGTAACGCGGTGTGGCAGACAGCAGGCGAACTCGTCGATCAGGCCCGCAAGCTGGCCGCGAAGCTTCTCGAGGCCGACGAAGCCGACGTGGTGCTCGACAAAGATGCCGGAGCGTTCCACGTCTCGGGTACCCCTTCGATCAGCAAGACCTGGGCCGAACTGGCCGTTGCTGCACACGCCGACTCCGATTTCGTCAACGGACTGCAGCACGGCAACTTCTTTTCGGTCTCCGGTGCAACATTCCCGTTCGGCGCCCATGTCGCAGTGGTCGAGGTCGACATCGAGACCGGGCAGGTGACTCATCTTCGCCACATTGCCTGCGACGACGCCGGCAAGGTACTCAACCCGATGCTGCTCGAAGGCCAGATCCATGGTGGCGTGGCCCAGGGCGCCGCCCAGGCGCTGATGGAAGAGGTGCGCTACGACGAAGACGGCAACCCGATCACGTCCAACCTCGCTGACTACGCGTTCATCTCGGCAGCCGAACTGGCCAGCGTCGAAGTGATCCACATGGAGACACCCACGTTCATCAACCCGTTGGGTGCCAAGGGCATCGGCGAGAGTGGCACCATTGGTTCGACCCCGGCCGTCCAGTCAGCAGTGGTCGATGCGGTTAGCCACCTCGGTGTGCGTCACATCGACATGCCCACCACCGCTGAGCGCGTGTGGAAGGCGATCGCGGCTGCCTCAGCCTGAATCTGAGCATCCCATCCCATCCCGGCCCGGCCCGGCCAACTCGGCCCGGCCGGGACCGGCCTCATAAGGTCGGGTTTCGTGATCGCCTCAGCCAGCCAGAAGTCCCCCATTGTTGCCAGAGGCCTCGTTCGCCATTTCGGTGATGTCAAGGCTGTCGATGGTGTCGACCTCGAGGTGCACGCCGGCGAGATCTTCGGCTTTCTCGGCCCCAACGGTGCTGGCAAGAGCACCACGGTGCGGATGCTGACAACGCTACTCAAGCCCACCGCCGGTACCGCCACCGTCGCTGGGTTCGATGTGGTCAAGCAGGCCGACTCGGTTCGGCGCAGCATCGGCGTGGCGCTGCAAGACGCGGCGATCGACCCGCTGATGACCGGAAACGAACTGCTCGAACTGCAATCGGTGTTGTACGGCATTCCGGCCGGATCGGTCAGGCAACGCGCGGATGAACTACTCGAGCGGGTCGGTCTCACCGCCGCCGCCGACCGGCGGGTCGGTACGTACTCCGGTGGCATGCGTCGAAGGCTCGACCTAGCGTTGTCGCTGATCCATCAGCCAACGGTGCTGTTTCTCGACGAACCCACCACCGGGCTCGATCCGATGAGCCGGATTACGTTGTGGGAAGAAGTCCGTCGTCTCAACAGCGAGGGAACCACCGTCTTGCTCACGACGCAGTACTTGGAAGAGGCCGACCAACTCGCCGACCGGGTCGCGATCATCGACCACGGCGTGATCGTGCAGCAGGGCACACCGACCGAATTGAAGGCTGCCGTTGGGGCCCCGACGCTACTCATCACTGTCTCTGCCAGCCAGGCCGAACAGGCCACCAGCACGCTGAGCCGGTTCGGTGAGTTGCGGCCAACGGCGGAGGGCAGCCTGGGGGTGGGGCTGGTCGGCGGTGCACGCCAGGTCACCGATGTGGTCCGCGCCCTCGACGAGGCCGGCGTGTCGGTGCACCACCTCGAACTGAACGAACCGAGCCTGGACGACGTGTTTGCCGAAGCAACCGGCCACCGCTTGGAAGGTGCCGGTGCTTCGTCTTCCAACGACGACGATGTCTCCCCGGCTGCCGAGGACGGTTCAGAGCCGACACGCGGCCGGCGCGGCAGGCGCCGTAGCCGATGACTGCGACCATCACCACCGGCGCCGCCGCTCGCAGTCCCCATGCGGCCGACGGGTCCAGAGTGTTTCTGCGTCAAACATGGGCGATGTCGAAACGTTCGATCCTCGCGATTGCACGCCAACCGGCGCTGGTTGCCCCGTCGCTGATCTTCCCACTGTTCTTCGCGGCCCTCGGCGCGTCATCGTTCAGCAAGGCGACCAACCTGCCGGGATTCCCGAAGGTCGACTCGTTTCTTAGCTTCGCGCTGGCGGGCAGCATCGTCCAGGGTGTGCTGTTCGGTTCGGTCACCGGTGGGGCCGCACTCGCGATCGACATCGAGGACGGGTTCTTCGACCGCCTGCTCGCATCGCCGACTTCGCGGGTGGGCATCCTGCTCGGGCGTCTCGCGGGCGCGGCCGCGTTCGGCGCGTTTCAGGCGTTGTTCTTCACCCTCGTACTCATCCCATTCGGCGTGCGGATCGCATCAGGCCCGGTCGGGCTGGCGGTCATCGTGGCCAGCGGCGGCATTACCGGCATTGCGATCGGCGGCTTCACCGCAGCCTTGGCGCTGAAGACCGGCTCCTCCGAAGCGGTGCAGGGCAGCTTCCCGCTGTTGTTCGTCGCGATGTTCTTCTCCAGCGCGTTCTTCCCCCGTCAGACCATGCAGGGCGTGTACCGACGTATCGCCGACCTCAATCCGATTTCCTACCTGGTCGAAGGGATTCGCGGGCTCATCGTTGACGGATTCGACACGGTGTACGTGGCCCAGGCAATCGTTGTCCCCATCGCGATCGGCGTGGCGTCGATCGCTTTGGCGTTGCGGATGCTCTCATCGCGTCTGGCGGCGCGATGACCACGATCGTCAACTCGGCAGGCCCCAGTCGCCCCGTCAGCGGTGGCTCGTTCGATCACACGTCGGCACCCGGTGGAACCGTGCTGCGGTCGTCGGCCGGGCTCGCCATTCGTGGGCTGCGATCGATTCGCCGCCTGCCATCGGCGTTCATTCCCGCGTTGATGATGCCGATCGTGCAGGCAATCGCATTCAGTGGCACCTTCTTCGCCATCACGAAGATTCCCGGTTTCCCGACCGACCGTTCGATCAACTGGTATCTGCCGCTTGCGTGTTGCATGGGAGCGGGGTTTAGCGGAATCGGCATCGGGTTCAGCACGATCCGTGATCTCGAGACCGGTTTCTTCGATCGCCTACGAATGGCTCCCACGCCGACCGCTTCGCTGATCCTCGGGCCACTGTTCGGTGCCTGGATCCGGATGATGATCGTGGTCACGAGCGTGCTGGCCGTCGGCTTCGCCATCGGTGCCAGGCTCACCGGCGGGGTACTCGGCATCGTCAACTTGTACATCGCCGGCTTCGGAGTGGCAACCGTGGCATCGGGGTGGGCGCTTGGTCTCGCCTACCGGTTGAAAGACATGCGTGCGGCCGCTCTCATGCAGCTCACCTTCTTCAACGCGATCTTTCTCACCAACGCTCAGGCACCGCTTTTCGTGATGTCTGGCTGGCTGCACACCATTGCGCGGGTCAACCCATTCACCAACATCTTGCGCCTGGCGCGAACCGGCTTTCTCGGTACCGTCACCTGGGATGACACCTGGGGTGGCCTGGTAGCCATCGCAGGCATGGGCGCGGCGGCGATGTACTTCGCGTGGCGCGGCCTGCGCGAGTTGGGCAACTGAGCCCTCTCCTGCCATCTCGTTCGAGCGCTACGGTGGCCGTATGACGACCTACACGCTCCCAGACCTCGCCTATGATCCGGCCGCGCTGGAGCCCCACCTCTCGGCGGAAATCGTAGCGCTGCACCACGGCAAGCATCACGCCACGTACGTCAAGGGTGCCAACACGGCGCTCGAACAGATCGATGACGCCCGTACCAACCAGCGATGGGGCGAGCTTGCGGGTCTGGAACGAGCACTGGCGTTCAACCTCGGCGGGCACATCCTGCACAGCATCTATTGGACGAACCTCGCTCCCAATGCTGGCGGCGAGCCCGAGGGCGCGCTGCGCACAGCGATCGACGACACCTTCGCTGGCTTCGCGTCGTTCCGAGAGCTGTTCACCCAACTCACCGTCGGTGTGCAAGGCAGCGGATGGGGCATTCTCGGTTGGGAGACGATTGGTGGTCGACTCGTGGTACAACAGCTCGGCACCCACCAGGACAACCACTTGCTCGGTGTGGTGCCGTTGCTCGCGATCGACGCATGGGAGCACGCTTACTACCTGCAGTACCGCAATCTGCGCGCCGACTACGTGACGGCCATCTGGAACGTCATCGACTGGGCCGACGTCGCGAAACGATTCGCGTCCGCGACCCGCTGAACTCACTTCACGCTTCGACGGAGTTTGGTAGCGCCGCCGGTACACCGTGAACAGAGCCCGACGAGATCAAGGCGATGATGGTGCAACGTGAACGACACCTCATCGGCGGCCGACTGCAATGCTTTGTCGAGCGCTCGTTCGACGCTGTCAGCCAAGGTCACGTCTTCGACTCGTCCGCACGACGTGCACACGAAGTGATGATGATGATGCTTCGTCAACGCCTCGCCGAGTTCATAATGGGCGTGGTCGTCACCCAGTGCGATCTTGCTCACCAGACCGGCATGTTCGAGCACGGCGAGGTTGCGGTAGACAGAACTCTGAGCGAGTTTCGGTTGATGGTCCAACAACATCGGGATGGTGACCGGACCCACGAGTTCAGAGAGTGCGCGCAGAATGTATTGACGTCCAACAGTGAATCGCTGCCCATCGAGACGAAGCTTCAAGAGCGCGACGTCGATGATGTCGGTCATGTCGGTCATGTCGGTCATGTCGTGAACTAGTCGTTGCGCGACGGTCAGCCCTGGGGGCGATCGTAGGGAGTGGCGATCCCGAACTCACGAAACAGTGCGATCTGCTCCGGAGTGATCGCATTCGGTTGGCCGACTGCAAACACTGACGGGTTCGTCGGGTCGAACCACGACGGCCACACGTCGCCGAGGCGCGGCATCGACGTTTGAGCGAGCAGCATCCGCTTCTGCACATCAAAGGTCTGCCCGCCGTGTATCGGCTCGAGCCGGAACGCAACGTCACACTGGATGTTGATCATGTTTACCACGGTGCCTGTCGGCTGAATGGCCATGATCCAGGCGCGGGCTTTCGTGCCGGTCAGGGTCAGCTGTAACGCCAGTTGTTGTTTCTTTTTCGACATGCCGAACGCGCCACTTTTGCGGGCCATCCCGAGTACGAACACCGTGATCAGAATAGAAAATGCGATGGATCCGTAGATGATGCCATTGGTCATTTCCGTACAGTATCTCGTCCATCTCACCCCGTCGCCATCCCGTCGCGACACCGGCGCCTGCACCGAGGGCGCGTATCTGCGAGCCCGCTTGCGGCAGAACCGTGCCGAATGAGGCATGATGTGTCAGCCACTTGGGGGCACCACGATTCGGAGGGGTTCACTGATCATGCAGATCACCGTCATTGTCAACGGCGCGGTCCACACCAGCGAGGTGGAACCGCGCACGCTGCTCGTTCACTACGTCCGCGAAACGCTTGGTCTCACCGGCACCAACATCGGGTGCGACACGTCATCGTGCGGCGCGTGCAGCCTGCATCTCAACGGTGAAGCGGTGAAGAGTTGCACCATCTTGGCCGTCCAAGCCGACGGGCAAGACATCACCACGATCGAAGGCATGGCGGCGGCCGATGGCACGATGCATCCGATGCAGCAGGCGTTCATGGAAAACCATGCGCTGCAGTGTGGCTATTGCACGCCCGGTATGGTCATGGCCGCCAGCAGCCTGCTGAAAGAGAACCCCGATCCGACCGAGCGCGAGGTCCGGCTCGGCCTCGAAGGCAACCTGTGCCGTTGCACCGGCTACCACAACATCGTCCAGGCCGTGCTGGCCGCCGCCACGAACGGAGCAAACCGGTGATTCCCGCAGCATTCGACTACGTCCGGGCCGAATCGGCCGAGCAGGCCATCAGCCTGATCGGCCAATACGGCGACGATGCGAAGTTCCTTGCGGGCGGGCACAGCCTGCTCCCGCTCATGAAGCTCCGCCTCGCCCAACCAACGGTGCTCGTCGACATCGGTCGCCTCGCCGACCTGTCGTACATCCGCGACGCCGGAGATCACATCGCAATCGGTGCCCTCACCCGGCATATGGACGTGGAAACCAGTTCCGTGCTGGCCGAGCATGTGCCACTGCTGGCCAACGCCGCGTCAAACGTTGGCGACCCGCAGGTTCGCCACCGTGGCACCATCGGCGGCTCCATCGCCCACAGCGACCCTGCCAGCGATCTGCCTGCCACCACGCTGGCGCTTGGTGCTACCTACGTGGCTCAGGGGCCCAACGGCACGCGTGAGATCGCTGCGAAGGACTTTTTCCTAGGCTTCCTCACTACTGCTCTGGCCGCTGATGAACTGCTCACCGAGATCCGCGTCCCGAAGATCACGGGGGCCGGCTGGAGCTTCCAGAAGTTCAACCGCCGCGCCCAGGACTGGGCGATCGTCGGTGTGGCGGCATGGCGACTGAACGGCGCAAGCGGCGTCGGTCTGGTCAACATGGGGTCCACGCCGATCCTGGCCGCCAGCGTCAGCGCTGCACTCGCATCGGGTGCCGGTGTCGCCGAGGCAGCTGAGTTGGCTGCCGCCGAGTCCGAACCACAGAGCGACCTGAACGCCTCACCCGAATATCGAGTTCATCTGGCCAAGGTGCTCGTCCGTCGGGCGCTGGAGGAAGCAAGCAAGTAGCGTCTGCTCCTATGTCTGTCACTGCCGACCCGGCTGTTGTCGTACCGGTAGTTGTCGTACCGGTAGTTGTCGTACCGCAGGCTGCCGACGCGCCGGCCGCCGGCCGCACACTCGCCGAGATCAGTACCGCCACCAACGTCAACGCTCGACGCAAATCGCTTGCCGAACTGATTCCACGCGATCCGTTCTTTTGGTTCCGGGTCGTTGCCATGACGTGCTACGGCGTCGCGTACATTTGGTGGTTCCGCAACCGCGGGCTCCTCATCGACCGCATCTCGGTGGCATTGTCGGTAGCAATCTTCCTGGCATGTGCGTTCGCTGGCAAGCCGTGGCGGCGCTGGCTGTTCCTTCTGGTCGACGCGACGCTCTATGCCGCGATGTGGTTCAGCTACGAAATGACCAGAGGAGCCGCCGATCGCGTCGGTTTTCCCCTGCAGGTGCAGTCGGTCCGCAATATCGACAAGTTCTTGTTCGTCGGCCACGACCCCAACGTTTGGCTACAGCAGCGCTACTTCCATCCCGGCCAGGTGCATTGGTACGACAAGGTTGCGTCGGCGGTGTACTACACCCACTTCGTGTTCCCGGTGATTGCGCTCGCGGTGTTGTGGGCCGCCAGCAGGCTGCAATGGGTCCGGTTCATGAAGCGATTTGCCACCGTGTTGGCGGTGGGCTGCATCGGGTTCGTGTTGCTGCCAACGGTGCCGCCGTGGATGGCCTCGAGCCTGAAGTACAAGTACCACTTGTTCGCACCACTCGCCCGCCATACCGGCCGCGGGTTCACCGCGCTTGGATTCAAAGGATTCGTGAAAGGCTGGCAACGCGCCCTCGACTGGGGCAACGTCGTGGCGGCGATGCCGTCGCTGCATTCCGCATTTTCGTTGTTCGTGCCGGCGTTCTTTCTGCCATGGCTGAAGCCCATCTGGCTGAAAGTTCCTGTGTTCCTTTTCCCCCTCACGATGCTCACGGCGCTCGTGTACTTCGGCGAACACTGGGTGATCGACGGGTTGGCTGGCTGGTTCATCGTCGGCTGCTCATTCCTGCTCTGGAATCGCATCGAACGTCGCGGTCGACGCCGGCGCGCCGATATGGCACGACGCACACTCCGTGCCCGCCTCACCGACTACGACCTACGGATGATGAACGACACCGTCCATCACGGGCCCGTTCAGCGCACCCGTTCCGATGCGACGGACCGTCGATGACGCCTCCTTCGGTACTCGTCGAGCGTTCGTTACTGGTCGCGTTGTCCGATCTGCTCGACAGACGTGTCTCGGCCGCGTCTGAGTGCTACCTCGGCCTGGTCGACCGTTATGAACGCCACGAGATCCGGCTCCGCGCCCGCGCCGATCACCTCGAAGCAACGCCGCCCGAACTACGCGGCACGTTGTTCGCACCGATCGAGACGGTTCACGTCGCGGCCCAGTTCAAGCGGGCGGCCGCACGGCTCGAGTTGCCGTTCGAATTCGATTCCGACATGGCCGTCACCCTGGTCGTTATGCGCCGCGAACGAATCAAACGGATCGCCACGCTCGATCGCCGGTTCGATGCGATGAAGTTCGAATCGGTGGAGCCCGAGCACGTCGACTAAGCGCGTTCGGCCGGTCCTGCGGGTGACGCAGCGAGCTCCGTGAGGTTCGGCGCAAGCTAGACCGCCGCAAGCTCACAGCAACTAGTGGTGCCGGGCAGAAGTCAGTTGAACGTGGGTCATGCTGCGAGCTTGGCGTTGTAGACCCATTTGAAGGGTTTGGTGGTGGTGTTGCGGTGCTCGCCGAACCATGTGTTGGTCACCTTCAACCGGTGCGAACTGCCAGTGTCGAGCACGA
>JANYDH010000162.1 GCA_025359865.1 Actinomycetes bacterium
CGGTGCTAGCGAGAGTGGCGTCGGGTGTTGCTAGGCTCACGAGCGGAGGTGTCCGGGTACCTGGTGGGCTCCACCGCCTTCAAAGCGGCTGGGACGAGTGATCCTCGTCCGGCGGGTTCGATTCCCGTCCACCTCCGCCAATACGTTTGCGGCTGTTCGCAACTGTTCGCAAAGGCGCTCTGACCAGGGACTTTACTGAATCCAGTTCGTGGCAGTTCGTGCTCGTTCGTCGAGCGTTACTCTCAAAATAACTCTCAAACCGGTCTTGAGAGTTACGTATGCTCACTTCCGACAGGAGGTTGATCATGCCCCGAGCGCCACGCGGCAAGCGCGTCGACGACGCCCATACCGGCTCGTTCATCGTCGTCGGACGCGCACCGAAAGGGCAGGCTGCGCCGTACTTCGATCGGTCACGCAGCGTCTGGGTTGCGCCGTGGACGAAGCCCGACGGTAAGACCGGCCGACCGACGGGCCGCACCCGATCCTTGGCCGAAGCGTCGCGTGATCGCCACATCGCCGCTGCGGCCGAGACAGCGAAATTCGCGCCGCTGGCTGAAGGGTTCCACGAAGGCACGACGATCGGCGAACTCTCGCGTTGGTGGCTCGACAATGTCGCGCGTCACCGTGTGCGGGGCACGACGTGGACCACCTACGACAAGCAACTCCGACTCGTAGGAGCGCACCTCGGCGATGTACCGGTGCGCAAGCTACGGATCGAGCAGGTCACGTCCTTCGTTGCCAAGGTGGTGGCCGCCGGATCGGCGGCACGGGCGTGCAACGTGCGCGTGCTCCTCGTACAGGTGATGGACGAGGCGGTGAATCTCGGGCTCGCGGAAGAGAACGTCGTGAAGAAGGTTCGCCCACCACGGGTGCCGAAGGTGAAACGCCTGACGCTGGCACCGGCCGATGTGCGCAGGCTGCTCGATGCGACCGATGAGCGCTTCGCCGCCGCCGTGGCCCTGTGTTACGTGCAGGGATGGCGGGTGAGCGAAGCGCTCGGACTCGCATGGCAAGAACTCGATCTCGATGGAGGCACCGTGCACGTACGCCGCGGATCGACCTATGCCGACCGGATGGGAATGGTGCTCGGGCCAACGAAGACGGCCAGGACAGCCGGTCGGCAACTCCTGGGGCCGACCGTCGTCGAGCTGCTAGGCAAGCACCAAGTCCGACAGGCCGCATGGCGAGAAGCTGCGGGTCACGGTTGGCCCGAAGTCGTCTACGAAGCTGAGCATCTCGATCTGGTGTTCACCAACCCGGTGGGTGGGCCGGTGTTGCGCCAGCACGTCGATAGGGCGATCCGGAAGGCGGCGAGCCAGATCGGTTTCGACCCGAGCCAGTTCGGTACGCACGATGGCCGCCGCTCGGTCGTCACGAATCTGTACGTGTCGGGCGTGTTCGAACTTGAAGACGTCGCCCGCTTCGTCGGCCACGCCAACGTCAGCACGACAAAGGGTTACGTACAGACCGAAGGTGAACGTCCAGTGATCGTCAGCCAGAAGGCCCTCGAACTCCTCGATCCTGCGAGAGGGTGAAGGTCACCAATCTGTCTCATTTGCCAATCTGTCTGATGCAGACAAATTGAGGTTGCGGGCAACATCACCGATGTGAGCGGGGTGGCCGACTACGTGGTGCGCTTGATCGCCGTCGCCAGGTCCTGTGTGGAACGCAGTTCGTTGCGCGTCGGCTTCGGCAGGCCATCGAACGTGTACGACGAGACGGCAAGCGGCGCTGAGGCTGCCGCAAGGGCGTAGCGGACGACGACGTCGTCCTTGTCGTCAACGAGCAAGATGCCAACTGTCGGCTGATGCTCAGCGCCACGCAAGTGCCGCTCGGCCCACTCCACGTAAAACTGCAGCTGCCCGACATGGGCCGGGTCGAACTCGTCGACCTTGAGTTCCACGATGACGAAGCGTTGGTGGACGACGTGGAAGAAAATCAAGTCGACCACGAACTCTTTCGAGCCGACCTTAATCCGGCGTTGTCGTGCGTAGAGCGCGAAACCTTCGCCGAGTTCGAGGAGAAACTCCTGGACTCGGTCCATCAACCGCTGCTCTAGCGCTCGCTCGTCGACGCGTTGGGTGAAGCCGAGAAAGTCGAAGTTGTACGGGTCCTTGATCAGCTGGTCGGCGAGGTCCGAGTCGTCGAGGATCTCTGGAAAGTTGTTCGGGGCGGCGCCCATCCGGCCGAGCAGGTTCGACTTGATCTGGTGGAGCAGCACCGCCCGAGACCAGCCGTTGGCGACTGCCCGTTCGGCGTACCAGTCGCGTTCCGCTTGGCAGCTAATCCGGTCCAAGAGCACGGTCAGGTGGCCCCAGGGCAATTGCGCAACAGGTTGTTGCGCAATTGGGCTGGGCCACGCTCCGGCGAACGTCTGCATGTACTGCAGGTTGCGAGAAGACAGCCCGGTCATGGCCGGGAACTCCCGACGCAGGTCCTTCGCTAGCCGGTCGATGACCTTCGCGCCCCAGCCGTCGGCGTCGCGTCGGTCGAGGATTGTCCTGCCGATCGTCCAGTACAGCCCGACGAGTTCGGTGTTCACCTTGCGCATGGCGCTTAACCGGGCGGACCGGACGGTCGCCTTCAGTTCACCGAGGACCTGGTCGTAGTGATCTGCATCGAGAGCACTGTCTATAGGCGTGGTGGACGGGTGTTCGCTTGGCATTGATCTCAACCTACCGGTTGTCGCTCGGCCGGGTTGGCGACCGCAGAGCGTTGCCGCGCGAACTCATCGATCAGCGGATCGGGCGACGACAAACTCCCGAAGGTGTTCGACGCTGAATCGAACGGAGCTGCCGATCCTGACAGGCTTGAGCTGGCCGCTGCGCACGAGATGGTGAATCGACGTTCGGCCGAGGCCGAGCATCTGGCACGCCTGTCTGACGGTGACGAGCAGTGGCGCTGGGGCAGCCACCGTTGCCGCACGGTCGGCTGTCGTCATCTGTGGGGAAGTGGCTTCGCTCATCGCAGAGGTCCTTTCGTAATGGCTTCGAGATGGCGGCGGGTCGGGCCGCCCGTGTCGGAACTGTGCGTGATGCTCGTCCCTGAGTTGGTCCCCCGGTTGGTCCCCGCCCGAATATCTGCGGGCACGATCTCACTTTCAACTCCCGGAGTTACTCCCTGACTAACTCCCGGAGTTAGTCCGGCTCTCCTGCTGTGTCCGTGGGTCAGTTGCGGCCGGGTAGGGGTGGGCAGTGGCCTCCTCGGTCGAGGAGGCAGAGGGCGATGAGGTTGTCGGTGGAGCGGAAGCCGTAGGCGATGCGGGTGAGGAGCCGGAGCTTGGTGTTGACGCTTTCGGTGAGCCCGTTGGACATGCCGTGCGTGACCGATGCGATGATCCCGGCGCGGTGGCGTTTGATGCGGTGGTAGAGGGCGACGAACGCTGGGATCCTCGAGCGACGCGCCCAGGCGAGCCAGGCGTCGAGCATCGCGACGGCGGTGTCGCCGCGGTGTTGGAACACGAGGCGCAGCTGTTCTTTCAACAGGTAGGCGCGGTAGAGGCTGTGGTTGTGTCGGGCGATCCAGGCGAGCTTGGCCTGTTGTCGGTCGGTGAGGTCTTCGGGGTTCTTCCACAGCGCGTAGCGGCAGTTCTTCAGCTGCGCGGCTTGGCCGTGAACACCGAGGCGGCGCAGAACGTTCCACACCCATCGTCGGACGACATCAAGGGCCTGGGTGGCCCAGCGCACGATGTGGAACGGATCGAGACACAACGTCGCGTGCTCGCAGGCGTCGAGAGCGCACGCGGCGATCCATTCGGCAGCGTCTGCGCTGACCAGGCGGATCTTGGCGCAACGCTCCGGGCCCAACAGGTCGAAGAACTTCTGAAGTGTCTTGCGGTCGTGGCCCTCCGCGGCCCAGACCAGTCGGCCGGTGTCGTGATCGACGACGACCATAAGATACTTGTGACCGCGCCGGAACGAGATCTCATCGATCCCGATCCGGGTCAGCCCGTCGAACGGATCCCGGGCAGCGCGGGCGTCGTCGACGACCCTGCCGGCGATGGCACCGACAGTCCGCCAGGCGATGCGCATCAACTCCACCACCGCGGTCTTCGACGTGTGCGTGACCAGCCAGGCGACCTGATCATCGAACGCCCTCGTGTGGCCCGTGTCGTGGCGTGCCCATGGCACCGCCGCCACTGTCACCCCGTGCTCTCGGCAGCTGACGCGTGGAGCGTCAGCCTCGATGAACACCTTGATCGTCCCGGCGTCCAACGCCCGCCAACGGCGCCGACCCTCCCCGTTGTCATAGCCCGGGCAGCGCTTCTGACAACGCCCGCACCGCCGGCGGGCGCCCTTGCGGAGGCGACACCCGACCACGATCTCGCCGGCGTCTTCATCGACATCGACCCGCTCGATCACCACGCCCGTTTCGACGCCGAGCACGCGCGCCCATACCCTCTTGGATTGCACCCCGTTGCACCCCTTCGCTCACCAGCCGTCAGACAGCCGGAAAGCCAAGCCGGGCAACGGGGTGCACCCGCGGACGCTCAGCTACTCACCCACGGAACGGGTCGGAGAGCCGTTAGTCCCGACGACGGATTTCTCGCCTGGCGGCCGAAGCTGCCCGCAGGCGTCGATCGGGCAGGCAGCATTGGTTCGCATGCCGGCGGCGTGACGGGCGGGAGTCCCTGGTTGTGTCCCCCAACGTGTGCCCGATCGCAGAATCTTCGGCACATCAACGAGAGCGGCAGATCGCCGGGCATCCTCAACGCGGAGTACATATGTGATGTTCGTCACATCAGTTCGCAAGCCTCTGAACGGTCACGAACACACTCGATCAACGACGGCCTGATGCGAACAAAAGGTCCCCCGAGCAGCAGGAATATGCCGCGTTGTCAGCTTGAACAAGGCGGTGTAGACGTGACGTCGTGAAGGATTTGGACAGACAGGTGCCCGCTTCGCCGGGGGAGTTGTCATGTTGCGCGTGACCACCTTGTACGCGTCCACCGCCGCGGCGACGGCCGGGTATTACACGAAGTACCTGACCCAGGCCGAGGGCGAAATCCCGGGCGTGTGGGCCGGCAAGCAGGCGGCGCGGTTCGGGCTCTCCGGCCCGGTCGACGCCGAGTGTCTCGAACGGCTCCTCTCCGGCTCCGACCCGAATTCGGGGATCACACTCGGCAACCCGTTGGTCGATCGCACCCTTGCAGATGGTCGTGTTGTTCGCGCGGTGTCCGGTTTCGATGCCACGGTGTCGGCTCCGAAGTCGCTGTCAGCGTGGTGGGCGCTCACCGGCGATCAGCGTCTGCTCGATGCGCACGACACTGCGGTCAAGGCGGTGATCGACACCTTGCAGCGGTACGGGGCAACGACTCGAATTCGCTCGAACGGCGGTCGCCTTCACCCCGATACCGAAGGGCTGACGATCGCCGCGTTCCGCCAATCGACGTCGCGGTTGGACGACCCGCAGATCCACACACACGTGGTGATCTCTGCCAGGGTGCAAGTCGACGACGGCCGCTGGTTCGCGCTCGACGCCAGGGCGCTGAAGAAGCATCAACGCACCCTTGGTGGCGTCTACCAATCGGTGCTTCGAGCCGAGCTCACCGATCGGCTCGGGGTCAGGTTCGGGGCGATCGTCAACGGCCAAGCCGAGATCGATGGCGTCCCCCAAGAACTACTCGATGTGTTCTCGAAACGAGCCGCCCAAGTCGACGAGGCACTCGAACTCAAGGAGGACGAGTTCCGCGAGCGTGAGCAGCGCGAGCCCTCCAGGTTCGAGCACGCCGCAATGCAACGCGAAGCAGCGGCGGACACGCGTCGCAGCAAGTCCGGCAACACCGTCCCCGATCTGAGGACACGGTGGGCCGCCGAAGCCGATGAGGTCGGCGTGACGGCCGCATCACTCCGCACAGACATCGCTCGCACCGCCCGCACGCCCGAACCCGAGCAGTCACTGGCGACCGGCGATATCGAGCGAATTCTCGCAGAGCGGGCCTCGACATGGCACCGCCTCGACGTCCTCCGAGCCCTTACCGACGAACTTCGCCCCCGTGCCGGGATAACCGGCGAGCGGTGGCTCGCGTTTCTCGAACGCTGCACCGACGAGGTGGTGAGCGCGGGCATCGATCTCGATCCGGCCGCCAGCGATACCCGCCGACGGGCAAGCGACGGGCGCTCTTTGTGGGTCGAGCCGATCGCCGCTCGCTACACCAGTGGAATAGTCCTTGCCCAGGAGGAGCAGATCGTCGTCTGGGCGATGGAACGCCAAGCAGCGGCGTCATTGCCGGCAACGACCGTGTGGACCAGTGGGCTCGACGAGATGCAAGCCGACGCCGCCGCAGCGGTTGCCGGACGGGACGAACTCGTGATCGTCGTCGGTGCCGCGGGCACCGGCAAGACGGCGATGCTCGCCCGAGCAGTCGAGCATCTCGCCGAACATCAGCGCCACGTGTTCGCAGCAGCGCCGACGGCGAAGGCCGCCCGCGTCCTTGCCCGAGAGACCGGAGCGCCCGCGGACACCGTCGCCAAGCTGATCTACGAATGGACTCGACCGGACCGACCACCCAACCCGACGTGGAACCTGCTCGCCGGCTCAACGCTGATCATCGACGAGGCCGGCATGCTGAACACCGGCGACCTGCACACCATCACCCGACTTGCCGACAGTAACGATTGGCGTGTCGTGCTGCTCGGCGACCCGCACCAACTCCACGCCGTTGGGCGCGGCGGCATGTTCGACGAGCTGTGCGCCAGTGGCCGGGTCAACGAACTCACCCACATCCACCGGTTCAGCGAATGGTGGGAACCCTCCGCATCCCTTGCCCTTCGTCGAGGCGACCCACAAGCCATAGCCAGCTACGCGCTGCACGACCGCATCGCCGGCGGAACGATCGAACAACACCTCGCCACGATCGCCGACCGGTGGATGGCTGCGACCGCCGACGGGCAGACCCTGGCGGTTACGGCGACAACGAACGACCACGTTGACCTCATCAATCGGACCATCCAGTGTCGACGGTTGGAATCAGGCGACATCGTCGACGACCAAGCGGCCGTCGGCATGAGCGGCCAGGCGATTCATGTCGGCGATCAGATCGCCACCCGACGCAACGACCGCCTCCTTCGCACCAGCACCGGTGACACGGTTCGCAACCGGGAGACCTGGACCGTGACCGACATCACGGATAACGGCGACTTCGTTGCTCGGCGAAACGACAGCAACGACAATGTGACGCTCCCAGCCGCTTATGTCGCCGAACACGTCCAGCTCGGCTACGCCACCACCGAACCCGGCAACCAAGGCGACACCCACGACCTCGCCCTCGCTCTCGTGACCCCAGCAACGACCAGCCGCGGCCTGTACGTCGCGATGTCTCGCGGCCGCCACGAGAACACCGCCCTGGTGGTCACCGAAGACAAGAGCATCGAAGCCGCCATCGATGTTCTCACCCAAGTCCTCTCCACCGACCGCGCCGACATGCCGGCCATCGCTCAACGCCGGGAACTCGCAGCCCAGATCCCGCCGATCGTTCGAGCCCCACAGCCCCAGCCTCGATGCCAAGTGCCGGACTGGTGGCACACCCTCCGCGCCGACACCCAAGCATCTCTGATCGCCGTCGAAGCAGACATCAACAAAATGATCGGCGAACAAGACGCCCGTGTCGAGCGGCGGCAGTCCGCCCGCGCCGACGTCGGCCGAGCGGTCGGCGATCTCAACCCGCGCCGGCAGGCATACGCCGATGCCAGCAGCAGGCTGGACCGCGCCGAGTCGACACACAGCGACGCAGCAGCACAACTCGACAGGATCGGCCTTCGAGGTCGCCGAGCAGCCCGACAGCAACTCGCCGACGCCACCGTCGAACTGGTCGACGCCCGAAGCGCATTCGCGTCGATCAACACCATATGGCAACCACTTCGACAGACCGCCGCCAGGGCGAGCCGCAGCTACGACCTGCTGTGCGAAACCCAGGAAGTCCAAGCTCGCGTCGACGCTCGCCGCCAACTGCCCGAACGGCACCAAGCCCTCACCGAACAGCTCGGTGCTCTCGACGGCTGGCACCACTGGGCGGTCGGCGGCACGATCACCGACGAGACCGTCAGGGTCGTACTTGAAGTCCTGGACGCCGACGGCCCTCATCCCCGAGCCCTCGCAGACGCTATCCGTCGTGTCGCGCCCGAACTCATTGCGGAGCCAGCGTGGAGTGCCATCGACGACCGGCAGCGAGAGGATTCCAGGATGGACCTCGACTTGGAAATCTGACCTTCGAGCAACGGGTGGCTCCGTCGTTGTCGAGCCACCGGCAATCGATTCGTCCTGGGGCGTTGAATATCCGCCGAAGGGCGGCTTGTGCCCAGTCCGCACAGGCAGCGCGCAACTAGAGTCGATGAGTGAATGGTCAAGGCGCTCACAGATACCAACCCGGGGGCCCCTGACCCCGGCGACGCCGTTGATTCGGCTCCCCCAAAGAGCGCTGCGTCGGCCAAAAACGCCCACACCGAGGAGTTGGTGAAGTCGAAGCAGCGCGTTGCGGATCATGGGGAAATGTTCACCCCCGCGTGGATGCTCGATCTGGTGAAGTCCGAGTCCGAACGAATCGACTCGCGCTTCCTGGAACCGGCATGCGGGAGCGGCAACTTCTTGGTTCAGGTTCTGCACCGGAAGCTCGCAGCAGTAGAGGTGAAGTTTGGGAGCTCGGAATTCGAGAAACGTCACTACGCGCTACTCGGTCTGATGTGTATCTACGGAGTCGAACTCTTGGATGACAACATCGTCGAGTGCCGGGGCAACCTGTTGGAGATCCTCACCGAATACCTGCGGCTCGACCCGTCGGAAGAACTCTGCGGGGCCGCCGCTCACGTGCTCTCGCGGAACCTCGTTCACGGTGACGCGCTCACTATGCGGACCGCTCTCGGTGAGCCGATCGTCTTCGCCGAATGGGGTTACCTGGGTAAGGGCAAGTTTCAACGCCGCGACTTCCGCCTCGACGTCCTCACCCAGTCCGCTGCATTCAGCGAGGAAGGCAACCTCTTCGCTGAACTGGGTAAGCACGAGATCTTCACTCCAACCAAGACCTACCCTCCGATGACGGTGAAGGAGCTGGCGGCGTGAACGCAACACAGGCGGGCTTTGCTTTGCGGGGCGAAACCCTGATGTGCTTACCTGCATCGCGAACCTGTCCAACGACGAGGTCTTCACCCCACCCGAATTCGCCAACAGGATGCTCGACTCCGTCGCTGAGGCATGGGCGGCCGACCACGGCGGAGCGAATATCTGGAACGACCCAACGGTGCGGTTCTTGGACCCGTTTACCAAGTCGGGCGTGTTCCTCCGTGAGATCACTAACCGACTGACCGCGGGTCTCGAAGACGCGATCCCCGACCTTCAGAGACGGGTCGATCACATCCTGTCCAACCAGGTTTACGGCATCGGCCTCACGCGCCTCACCAGCCTTCTCGCGCGCCGCAGCGTCTACTGCTCCAAGTTGGCGAACGGGGAACACTCGATCGCAAAGTCGCTGACAACCCCCGAGGGCAACATCTGGTTCGAGCGGATGGAGCACACCTGGGTCGGCGGCACAGAATGGGTGCTGACGGCCGACGACAACGGTAACCAGATCAAGAAGTTCAGCAACGGGAAGTGCAAGTACTGCGGGGCTGGACAGAAGAGCCTCGATCGCGGCGCTGGCTTCGAGTCGCATGCCTACGCCTTCATTCACACAGACGACATCAACGCTCGGGTCGCTGAGCTGTTCGGGGCATACATGCAGTTCGACGTCATCATCGGAAACCCTCCGTACCAACTTGCAAGCGACGGAGGAACGCGGGACATCCCCATCTATCAAATGTTTGTCGAGCAAGCGAAGAAGCTCGAACCGCGTTACGTGACGATGGTGATCCCCTCGCGCTGGATGGCAGGCGGACTCGGTCTTGCCGACTTCCGGCAGACAATGCTGGGTGATACGCGCATTCGGGTTCTTGTGGACTACCCGAATGCTGCCGAAGTGTTTCCATCCGTCGGTATCAATGGCGGTGCCTGCTACTTCCTGTGGGACGCAGCCCACGACGGTCTGTGCAGCACTTCCTCGGTCAGGGCAGGTGAGGTCTCTGGACCGACGAATCGGTCACTTTCCGAGTTCGATGTGCTCGTCCGGGACGACCGGACGCTCGACATCCTCCGCAAGGTCCTGTATCGCCAAGAGCCGTCCATCAACACAATCCTCGCCCGCGACAAGGAGTTCGGCTGGACCTCCAACTTTGACGGCTTCCACACCGTCGAGAAGGCGGGCGATGTGCCGCTCTACTACATACGTTCCATGAAGCGAAGCCAGGGTTTCGTTGCGCGGGACGTTGTCACGAAAAGCGAGAAGCTCATTGACCCATGGAAGCTGCTCGTCCCGGCGGTTGGGTCTGGCCGTGAACGGGAACGCAGTGGCGTTGACCTCGTCCTCGGCCCCTCGCTGATAGCGCCATCACCATCGGTGTGTACCCAGTCGTTCCTCTTCTTCTACGTGTCGTCACGCTCAGAAGTGAAAAGCCTGCAGTCGTACTACCAGACGAGGTTCTTCAGGTTTCTGGTTTCGCTTCGTAAGATTACCCAACACGCGACGCACTCGACCTACAGCTGGGTGCCGTTGCAGGCGTGGGACCGAATCTGGACAGATGCGGCGCTCTACGAGAAGTACGGCATCACCAAGGACGAACAGGCCCTCATCGAGTCAATGATCCGTCCGATGACCTTTATGCCAGCGGCGGACGATGACTAGGTCAGTCGAGGAGATCCTTACGCCGAAGCCCGAGGCGCGACTGCGGATCTACGCCTGGATGCCGAATGATCCGCCCGCCGCCTATGTCGGTCTGATCAAGGTGGGGCAGACCACGCGGCCCGATGTGAATGTCCGCATCAAGCAGTCTCAGGGGCAGATGCAGCAGGCCTACACGTTGCAGGTCGACGTCGTGGCCGAACGCGACGACGGCTCGATCTTCCGGGACGGAGATGTGCGCCAACGTCTGATCGACAAGGGCTTCGAGAACGTCGTCATTGGAGCATCGCGTGAGTGGATGCGTTGCAGCGTCGACGATGTGAAGACGGCGCTTGCCGAACTTCAGCGCGGCCTGCGGCTCACCGGCACGCATCACCTCACGTTCCCGATGCGGCGCGAGCAGGCTGAAGCCGTTGACAAGGCGAGCAGCTACTTTGGTTCGATCTGGAGCGAAGACCAAGCCGCTGTCCCGCGGTTTCTGTGGAACGCAAAGATGCGCTTCGGGAAGACCTTTACCGCCTACCAGCTGGCCAAAAAGCTCGGTGCCAAGCGAGTTCTTGTGGTCACCTTCAAGCCGGCTGTGGAGGACGCCTGGAAGTCCGATCTAGAATCGCATGTCGACTTCGATGGCTGGCAGTACCTCTCGCGCTCGTCCGGTGGCGACCCGACACAGGTTGACTCTGACAAGCCGGTGGTTTACTTCGGTTCGTTTCAGGACCTTCTCGGTCGCGACGCGACGGCCAATATCAAGCCGAAAAACGAGTGGCTGCACGTCGTCAACTGGGATCTCGTTGTGTTTGATGAATATCACTTCGGCGCGTGGCGGGACACTGCCAAAGAGCTGTTCGAGGGCGAGGACGATGCGGTCGCCAAACAGGAGGCCAAGATCGAGTACGCCGCAGGCCTCGAGACAATGAACGAGGACCTGAGCGAGTTGTCGGAGAAGGAGGCCGAGTTCCTTCCGATCACCACGCGGGCGTACCTCTACTTGTCTGGGACACCGTTTCGGGCGCTTGCGACCGGCGAGTTCATCGAGGAGCAAATCTTCAACTGGACCTACACGGACGAACAACGAGCGAAGGAGACCTTCGCCGCGGAGCACCCTGGGGAGCGGAGCCCCTACGGCGCCTTGCCGCAGATGCGCCTACTCACGTACCAGATGCCTGACGAGTTGCTGGCGATTGCGAGTGGTGGCGAGTTCGACGAGTTCGACCTCAACGAGTTCTTCGCGGCCACCGGTACGGGACCGAGCGCTGAGTTCAAGCACAAGAACGACGTCCAGAAATGGCTGGACATCATCCGGGGGTCGTACGCGCCGACGCAGGTCGACAATCTCAAACTCGGCGGCCAGCGCCCGCCGTTCCCGTACTCCGACGTTCGGCTGCTGCCCTACATGCAGCATTCGTTCTGGTTCCTTCCAAAGGTCGCTTCGTGTCACGCGATGGCCAACCTTTTGGCCGAGAAACAGAACACGTTCTGGCACGACTACTCGGTGCTCACGGTGGCGGGAGTGTCTGCCGGTGTTGGGCTCAACGCTCTGCCGCCGGTCCGCAAGGCCATCGGCAGCGGGTTCGACACGAAGACGATCACCCTGTCGTGCGGCAAGCTGACGACCGGCGTCACCATCGCGCAATGGTCGTCGATCCTGATGCTGCGCAACCTCAAATCGCCCGAGACGTACTTCCAGGCAGCGTTCCGGGTGCAGTCGCCTTGGTCGATTACGAACCCCAACGGGGACGACCCAAACGAGGAAGAGGTCCTCAAGCCGGTCTGCTTCGTGTTCGACTTTGCCCCGACGCGTGCACTTCGGCAGTTGGCCGACTACGGCATAGGGCTGTCGCCGAACGAGTCAAACCCAGAGACAGCCGTTCAAGAACTCGTATCGTTCCTTCCTGTGCTCGCCTACGACGGTTCGCACATGACGCAGGTCGACGCTGGCGGAATCCTCGACATCGCAATGGCGGGCACCTCGGCGACGCTGCTGGCCCGCAAGTGGGAGAGCGCGCTGCTGGTGAACGTCGACAACGACACCCTGCGCCGCGTGCTCAGCAACCCGGAAGCAATGGCCGCCGTGGAGCGGATCGAGGGCTGGCGCGCACTGGGCGACAACATCATCGAAACCATCATCAACAAGAGCGACAAGGTCAAGGAACTCAAGAACAAGGCCAAGTCCGGCGACCTGACGCCCGGCGAGAAGAAGGAACTCACGGACGAGGAGAAGGAGTACAAGTCGAAACGCAAGCTGGTGCAGGAGAAGCTGATCAAGTTCGCAACCCGCATCCCTGCGTTCATGTACCTCACCGACTTCCGCGAGAACACCCTCCAGGACGTCATTACGAAGCTTGAGCCCGACCTGTTCCTCACCGTCACCGGCCTCACCGTCGACGACTTCCACCTCCTGGTGCGACTCAAGGTCTTCAACACCGAACAGATGAACCAGGCGGTGTTCGCCTTCCGGCGCTACGAAGACGCCAGCCTCCGCTACACCGGCATCGATTCACACCCCGGCCTCGCGCACTACGGCCTCTACGACACCGTGGTTGCGCGTGACCACGGTGTGGCACACGTGTAGGGGATGAAGTGCCCGCTCTAGGTGCGTTGGCCTCTGCATCGGCGACGCCGTCGGGTGAGCGAAAATGAGTCGTCAGGATCGCGCTGTCCCCAAGAAGGCGGAGTGGGTGAAGCCAGTCGATCTCGAACGTCTATCGGACGATGAGCATCGCGCACTGGCAGCGGAGTTGCATGAGCGGTGGAGCAATGGCGAGAAGAAGTCCCCGCTTGAAGTGGAGTACTTCGGGAACGCCACGAGCCACGGCAAGTTCTTCACCGGTTATGTCAAGAAGTGGCGGGGGATCGATACCGAGGGCCGCTCGGTCCAGGCCCTCCATATAGCGCGACTCGAAGCGCTCTTACGCGCTCACGGAATTTCTCCATCTGATGCAGGTGATCTTGCTGAGGAGCATCGCCTGCTCGCCAAGTCCCGCGAGTCTGCCCTTGCCGCACTTCGCATCTATAACGATCCGTCCGCAGGCTTTCGGACTGAGGCTTTCGGACTGAGGCTTTCATCGTGTTGATGGTCATCGCGTGGAACTCGTTGCTCCAGGCGATTCTCGAACGCGACAAGGTCGACTATTACGAGCGCGGCGATGATGACCGCGTCATCGAGATCTATGGACGTGGAAAGGTAAAGGAGACATGGGCGCTGGTTGCCCTTGCTCTCTCCGGTACCGAGCGTCAAGGGATGCGCGCCAACCTTGACTTCTTTCTCGGCCTGCGAAACGTCATTGCTCACCGGTATTTGCCGTCGATCGATCAGGCTGTTGCTGGCGAGTCCCAAGCGATGCTGCTCAACTTCGAGTCAGTCCTTGTCGAGGAGTTCGGCGAGGAGGCGCAACTTGGTGAGGAACTCAGTGTGCCCTTGCAGCTGACTGGGTTCCGCAACCCCAACGGCTTGACTGCCCTCAAACGAGCGCAGTCGGCGCTGCCGGTCGATGTGATGAACTTTCTGGCCCGTCATCGCGAGCAGCTGACTGATGACGTGCTCCGTGATCCTCAATATTGCCTTCAGGTGTTCTTCGTGCCGGTGACGGCGAATCGGGAACGGTCGGCGGATGCTGCCGTTCGGTTTCTTAAGCCACCAATCCCCGACGATCTGCGCGAGCAGCTCGAAGGTCTGCTCCAGCTCAACGTTGTTGACAAGCCCAGGCTCGTACCAGTCGTGTCCGATGATCTGCTCCGGCCCTCCGAGGTGGTAAATCTCGTGGTCGCTCGGCTGCCCTATCGATTCACCCAAGACACGCATACCCGGTGCTGGAAGCACTACGGAGTTCGCCCGGCAAGCGACAGCAGCGAGCCTGAAGCGACGCAGCCAACGTACTGTCGCTGGGATCGGCTCATGAAGGGTTACGGCTACACCAGGGCGTGGGTTGACCGCCTCGTCGCTGACCTGAGCGAACCTGCGGCCTACCAGCGAGTCGTCGGCTTCGTGCCCGACCCTCGATGAACTGAAATTGCCTCGTGGTAACGCTTCGTGCCGAATCGGCTCGAACAAGGGCGAACCAGGGCAAACAGTGAAGCCGCGAAAGGCCTGTTCAGAGCGTATTTACACGAACACCGCTGAACTGCCCCGACCACCTCGGATGCGTTTCCTAAACCGCAGCTCGGTTGAATCCGTGGGTCTGCCCGTGTGGATCGTCTCAGTCGATCTCGTACATAACTCTCAGAATAACTCTCAAACGGCCGCAAAATCTTTCCGAAGTGGCATCTACCAGGGCTTTCGCGGCATCGGGCGGAGTCCCGTCCACCTCCGCCACGAACATGCAGCTCAGAGGCTGTTTCATCTCCCAAAGTCGCCCTATTGGTCACAGAATGGTCACGGCGGGAATGGGTGGTGGTCGGCCGTGTCGCTCAATCGCTCTATTGTCGGTTGATATTGCTCGAAAATGGAGCGATACTCGGAGGCATGCGAGTCGCCGCTCCGCCCCTCCTCCCGATCTTCAGATCGCGGCTCCAGGGGGAGCTCCTCGCGCTTGTTCTGGTCGACCCATCACGCTCGTGGACCGTCGAGGAACTCGCAGACCGAACGGGGCATCCGTATCAGACGGTCGCCACCGAGGTGCGCCGCCTGCAGGATGTCCAACTCGTCCACATTCAGACAGTGGGCAGGACGAAGCTTCTGTCGGCCAATGAGTCCAACCCATACGTGCCTCCGTTGACACGGTTGGTGCTGATGTCGTTCGGGCCGCCACTCGTGATCTCCGAAGAGTTCGGCACCGTGAGCCGGATCGAGCAGCTCATGATCTACGGATCGTGGGCAGCGCGCTATGACGGCGAAGCCGGTCCGGCCCCGAACGACATCGACGTGCTCGTCATCGGCCGACCGGATCGCGACGAGATCCACGAGGCGGCGCTGCGGGCGCAGCAGCGGCTCGGACGGGAGGTCAATGTGATGCTCCGAACTCGAGTCGCGTGGGACAAGGCGATTGATGGCTTCACCCAACAGGTTCGCTCCTCACCGCTTCTCGAGGTCCGGTACCCTCAACCGGATGCCGAGGTGGAACAAGGGAAGCGAGGTCGTCGAGCGCCTACTCGAATCGCGCCAACTCCAGCGCGTGCCGGCCGACGCGGCGACCGTTGAAGGACTCATCGAGTCCGCCCGCCGTCACGTCGCCACTGCAGGGACTGCCACCACCAACGACCCGGAGGGCGCGTTCGCACTCGCCTACGACGCGGCTCGGAAGGCGGCGAGCGCATTGCTCGCCCATCAAGGTTTGCGTGCGACAACAACCGGTGGCCACATCGTCATCGTCGAAGCGATGAACGCCCAGTTCCCAGGTGTGCCCGGCCTCAAGTCGATCGATCGCCTGCGACGCCGACGGAACCAAGCGGAGTACCCAGACCCTTCGAACTACGACCCCGTCACCACCGAGGAATCGGAAGACGCGCTGACCGTTGCGACCGATTGCATCGGGGCAGCGTCCCGACTCGTTGCAGCCGCACAACTCGGCGTCTTCTGATCGTCGCCACTCCGGCCCGAGGAAGCACCTCTCATCGAGAAGGACTCGGTACGGTTCGGCCTGAGAGGTCCATCACCTCCATCACCAAAGCCTCGTTGTCGGCAAGAAAGTTTGCCTCGGCGGCCCGAAAGAGTCGTGCGATGTCTTCCTCGGTCGCAAGCTCGAGCCGGCATCGTGCGTCGCTGCCCGCCACCTGGAGTTCGAACGTCTCCTCCCGCGGCATTGCTGCGTCCATGGCGTCAAAGGGAGTGTCGAACTCGAAACCGGTCCGATCCATACAGGTCGACCAGCGCTCGAACACGTCCCGAACCTCGGAAGCTGCATAGAACTGGTCGAATAGCGAAATCATCTGCGACTCCAGACGTTGCCTGGACTCCTCGTACTCATCGAAGCCATTTTCGAAGAGTACTTCTCGTACTTGCACAGCACACTCGGAGATCGCAACCTGAAAGGCGGTGGCCTCGGCAGCAGTGAGCCTCCCGAAGTAGTCCACGACCGGATCCACCCAATCGACAGATGCCTCGTGCAGGGAGGTCGGCTCATAGCCGTCTGCCTGCGCCTGCTCGACGGTCAGTGCCGGCAACGGGCGAGCTAGCGGCGGTGGTGGTCCTAGAGGAGGAACACTCACTGGATAGTCAGAGAACCCGCTCTCGATCATGCAGTCCCGTGTCAAAGCGTTGCTCTCGCGTGTGAGCTCGAATCCTCGTTCGGGGTCGCCGTCGAGCAGCCAGCTAATGATGCTCACTCCATCAGGCACGGGGTACTGACGCTCGATTCTGGCAAGATTGTCGGTCGCGAAGCTGACTCGATCGTGGACGGTTTCACCTGAGGTGGAGCAAGCTCCGACCAGAATTGTGATTGTGAGGACTGCACCCTTAGGTCGTAGCCGCACTGTCAGCAATACGCCGTGTAAGGGCTTCCCTGGTACTGAGACGAAATCTCGTCGTTTCGATCACTCGACAGCGACGAGGACGAATTCTGCATGCTCACGCACACATTCCAGCCGCCGTAGCTGGCGTGCTGGTAGTAGCGGGTGAGGTAATTCCTGCTGTTCCCAAGCGAGGAGCCCTGATCTCCCATTGAACCGAGTGACGTCGTACTCACGTTCCGCGAATACTGCAGCCCGCCAAAGCCCGAGTCCCAATAGATGCATGCGTAGCCGAAGGCGCACGAACCAGGAGCAGCCTGCGTAGCTGTAGGGACGGCAAGAGCAGCGGCAGCCAGCGCGCCGGCAACCAAGAGGTTTCGGGTGAGCTTCATTGTGTAGACCTTCCTGATGAGCTGGCTAGCCGTGGGGCAGCCAGATGGCTTCCGTACGGCATCTGTGTCGGTCCATCGCCAAGTGTTCCATTCGGGTCGGTCGGCCCGACCGCCGCTGCGTCGGCCTTGGCCACCAACCCGCGTTCACTTTTCGGGCACCTTATGCAACGCCTCCCTTGACAGTTGTGTACCGAGGCAGCCGAGCCCACCCGTGGTGCGACCGACCACCTTGTGAGCGACAGCGGTCCACCGCCGGCTACGGAAGGCCCTCGGCCTTGGCCAGCGAAAGCACAAGTGATGCGATCCGGTGAATGTCGGAACTCGAAGAGCGACATGCACGCGGGCTCTCGAAGCCGGTGCATCCCGCCTGTGGTGGCCAGAGCAGCGGAGACGTCACCGAGGTCCACTTCGACGGCCCTCCGACGTCGGGCGAATCCTCGGCCTCATGCATCACGAGCTACGTGCGTCGCCGAGCTCACATCCACCAAGTAGACGCAGCCATTCGCAGAACCCCGGACTACGGCCTCAAGGGGCAAGCAGAGAGTCGGCTCGCAATGCGGCGTCCTCGTCGTCGCCCGGCAAGACGTGCGCGTACACCTTCAACGTGACGCCGACGTCTGCGTGGCCGATTCGCTGCGACACGACCTTCACCGGCACGCCGCTCGCGAGTGCGGCTGTTGCGTAGCTGTGCCGTAGGTCGTGCAGCCGAATGGGCGGCAACCCGGCGCGCTTGGCGAGATCGACGAAGCGGTTGGAGAAGGCCTCCGGATTCGGAGGCGAGCCGTCGACGTTCGTCACGACGAGCCCGCTGCGGTCGGCCCACGAGGCGCCGGCGAGGAGATGATCGGCGCTTTGCTGGCGCTTCCACGCTCGGAACGCTGCGGCGGTCGCAGGACCGATGGCGATGGTTCGGTTGCCGCGGGCCGTTTTCGGTGTCGAGGTAGTGATAGTCGTCCCGTAGCGAACACGAGTGGAGCGGATCGTGACCGTGCCAGCCTCGAGGTCGACGTCCGACCCACGCGCCGCCGTGCAGCTCTACGAACGCAACGTCGAGATCTCGGCGGCTGCATGGGTGGTCATCTCTGACATTGAGATCGTGCTTCGAAACATCGTCGCCGATTCGATGACGGCGCACCATGCGGCAACGCGGTCCAGCGTCAACTATCGATGGTATGACGATCCGACGTGGTTCGTGACCGGTCAAAAGTGGTTCACGTCGGAAACGTTGCGTTCGATTGCGACCGCAATGAGTCGCGTCGGTGACCCTGGCCCGACTGGAGCGCCCCGCCCTCCCGAGGGGCGCGTCGTGGCCGAGTTGACGCTCGGGTTCTGGCGATACTTGTTGGTCAGCAGATACGAGCACAGCCTCTGGAACCCTTCGATCCGCAGCAGCTTCCACGGTCTGAGCCACCTGTCCGGCTCCGACAGTCGCAAGGCGGTGTACTCCGCTGTCGAACGGCTGAACTACCTGCGCAACCGGGTCGCGCATCACGAACCGATCTACGAACCATTCACCATCCCCGGCCACCCCGGCGGACCGATCGATGCTCGCCAGACTCTCACGAATGCAATTGAGATGATTTCATGGGCCAACCCCGCCGCCGCACAATGGATCGAACGACGCAGCACACTGACGCGAGCGGGCCGCTGGCGTCATCTCGGCCACTCAGCCCGGGACATTGCCCGACCCTCGCTGTAGGCAAGTGACGCCTATCCGAGGATCGAATCGACACGCTGATTGCCAACGTGTTCCTCATCGTCGAGCGCCCCGACGTAGGTAGAGACGAGCGTTTCGACGCTGTGTCCGAGTCGTCGGGCTGTCTCAGCGAGCGGCATCCCGGCGCGCAGCCATGTTGTGGCTGCGGCGTGTCGGCAGTCGTAGATTCTGATGGGTCGTTGACCGACCGATTCGAGTGCGCGGTGCCAAGCTCGGGCCCAGTTTGATCCGCTCGGCATCGTGTCGTTGCGGGTTCGGAACAGCAGCTTGTCTGGCGCCGTGAGGCTGTTCTGGCGGATCCGCTCACGCAGCATCGCTACGAGCACTGGCGGGATCGGCACACTGCGCGGACCGGTCTTGGGTTCACCTGGTTCATCAAACGAGATGTCAGCTTCGGTGACGTCGAGGCGTCCCCAACCTTCGGCAGGTAGTTCGGTGGAGCGGACGCGAAGCATGACGACCTCCGACGGCCGCAGGCCGGCGTAGTAAGCAACGGCGGTCATCACCAGGTATGTCTTGCTGCCGGGCTGTTGCGTGACGATCGCCTCGATCGCTTCTGCCATCGCTGCCGGCTCGGGCGCGCGCGTACGTCGACGCTCCGCCGTGTTCGTGCAACCTTTCGTCGTGCTCGCGTCTTGGACCGTTGTGGCCACACGTCGGCCGCTACTGCGCCGGCGTCGATTGCTGATTGGACCGAGGCTCGAGCGACGATCCGGAGCCGGAGCCGGATCCGGTTCGCGGTAGTCGCGGCCAGCGGGGATCCGTCGAGCTTGAGGCCGAGCCGGCGGTCGATGTCGGCGACGCGCTCCCGATCGAGGTCGCCGAGGGTCAGGCAGTTCTTCGCCATCCACTTCTCGAACCGGGCATCGCGCTCGCTCTCAGCACTGGGTGACAACGCGGACTGGAGATAGACGCGCAGACCATCGGGTGGCTTGGCACCGTGGTCGACGGCGATGGTGATGAACCGGGCAAGTGCCTCGGTCGCTGACGCCCGCGTTCGCGGTTGCCACTCTTGCCACTGCTCGCCCAGCCAGCGCCGCGACCACTCGTGAACACGAGCCTCGGCAAGCGGCGTCTGCCACGACTCTGGCTCGCCCGTGGCCTCGTCGAATCGGCCGCCCGCCTGGACCTCATGCAACAACTGACCTCGGTAGCGGTCAGCCTCCATACGAGTGCGGAACGACTTGCCGCGATGCCGTCCGTCGATCGTGTAGCGCACTACCCACGGCAGTTTCGCTTGCGTGGTGGAGCGCCGGTCTTGGACCCCGTAGACCTTGACCGTTTGCATCGGGCGAACCATCATCCACCACCAATCAACTTGCCGCCACCGACCAACAGTGACCCACAGTTTTGGGAAGGCTTTGGGATGAGATACCCGACAGACCCTCGTCACCATGCCTGATCAGGTCGAACACCCGTCCTGGCTGGAGGGTTCCTAAACTGCAGGTCGCAGGTTCAAATCCTGCCGGGGGCGCTAATAAGGTAAGTTCCTACACGACGCGGAACGCAAAGGCCCCGTCGCCCGTAACGTAGCGCCGTTGGCAAATGCTCCGTCTCTTGCGACCGCACGATCCGAAGGTACCGAAATGAGGGTACGGACACGCGAGGCAGCTGGGCTTCGGTGGTCAGACCTCGACGCCGATACCGTCACCATCGTGAGGCGACACAAGATCGAGCGGACCGAGACGTACCTGTGGCTCGGCGTCACGGCATCGGCCGTCGATCGAGTCTTCGCCACGGGGTGAACGTCAAAGTGGTTAGCGAGCGACTCGGCCACGACCCGTGTGGCTGTCGAGCGAAGCCGCACACTGTCGGATCAATGTGAGTGGAGGAAGTCAGCCGTGATTGAAGATCGGGAGGAACTCCGCAACCGCGTGCGCGACGAGCGCCCGCCTCTGGACGCATCGGTCGTCCTCCGAGGCGGTCCTGACACCGCTTCGCTTCTTCGGTCTCATGCGCGGCGTCTCAACCGCCTGTACGTCCTCGACGGCGGTCCGGTGTTCGGCATTTCCGTGTTCGTCGCGTATGGCGACATCGGGGGGACCTCTGAGCGGACAATCCTCTCAGGCAAGCTCCACAGCTATCCGACCATCTACCGAACGACCGTGGACGTCGTCCTTCGTAGCGGACTCAAGTTGCTACCGACGTTCGCCGCCCCCCACTACACTGTGATCATTCCGGATCTCGACGCCGTGGCTGACCTGGCTGCTGCGTTCGGCGAGCTTGTCGACAACCCGTACGCTTGAGGACGGAGAGGAGACTGACATGACAACTATCGACATCCCAGCAGATCTGAACAGTGAGGATGAGACCGGCATGGTGTGGACGTTCCTTGACGAGGCCGAGGATCCGTCGATCATTCGGCCCGGTGAAGTAGTCGTCGCTGGTTCGCCCTTGACGCCTGCCGTTTGCGAAGTTGTTGATCTCGTCGACAAGGCAGTCGGAACAGTCGTTCACCTCAGGGTACTGCCGGGCACCATCGACCAATATCGGCGGCTGCTCGCTCGTGTCGGTGGATACTGAACCAACGGACGCCGACACCGCCGAAGCGTTGTCCGTAGATGTTCTAATGCGCGAAACGCAGGGTGTGTAGAAGCCGTGCGTGGCCAAGTCGGTCGACGAGTTCGCCGATGTGGTCGTCGAGATCCATCCGGGCTTGAAGCGACCGAAAGTTGGAGGGCGGCGTGTCGCGTTTGGTGTTCATTCGGCGTGACCGATCGCGTCGAGTACTCGTTGAACTTCGCGTGTGGGGCTGCGATTGAGCCGTCCGACGCGATGGCGGAGCGTGTCGACCGCAACAGCTCTCCTATCTGGTGAGACGGGGTCGCTCTCACCGGTGGTTGTGCAACGACTCGTTGCACAACCACTTGGCCCCGACGGCTCGACGCGCTCTCGTACGCTGCTGCCATCGTTGTCCCGGCTGGGGTGCGCTGTTACGGGACGAGCAGGGCGAGCGGTATGACGGCGATGCCGTCGGGACGTCGGTAGGCCTCGGGGCCGGTGTTGAGCACGACGGAGTCGATGCAGTCATCGCCGAGTTCGTTGCGGAGCCAGCGCAGGTGCGAGACGTGAGTGTCGTTGACAGCCGCCGACAGTTTGACCTCGATGGCGACGAGGCCGCCGTCTGCTTCGACGATGAAGTCCACTTCGTGTCGTCCGCCCTTGGTGCGCAGGTGTGAGACGCGGGCGTCGCGGGACTGTGCGAGCGTGCGGACCGAGAGTGCGGCGAGCGATTCGAACAGGCTTCCGAGGAACGTTCCGTCTCGGGGGACGCTCGTGGACGGGCTCACCCCGGTGAGCAGTTGGGTTGCGCTTGCTCTGACCAATCGAGCAGCGAGCGCCGGGTCGGCGAGGTGATGCTTCGGGGCGCCGGTGAGTGCGTTGAGGTGGTTGTTCGACGGGACCCACGCGGGGATCGGGTCGAGGATCCGTAGGGCGGTGAGCAACTCGATGTAGGGCTGGGTGGTCGTCCTCGCCGGTTTGTCGTCGATGCCGCTGGTCGCTGCATTGCGGATCTTGTCCCAGGAGGTCGTGGTGGCGGTGGCAGCGGCGTAGGCGCGGAGCCAGGCGAGGACCGTGGCTGGTCGGCGGACGTTGAACCCGGCTTCGGGGAGGTCGTGGTCGACGATCCGTTCGATGTAGCTGTCGAGTTGTCGATCTCTGGGTCTGCCGTCGAGGCGTCGCATCCCCGGGAAGCCTCCGGCGACGATCTCTTCTGTGTAGTCGGCAAGTGTGAGATCGGTTCGGCCCTCGATCGCAGCAGTGCCGGTGAGCAGGCTCCGGAAGGACACGCCGTGTTCGGGTGGGCAACGTTCGGACAGGCAGAGTGGCCGCAGTCGTAGTGTAGTGATGCGGCCGGCGCCGGAGTGCGTCTGGGTGCTCGAGGCAGATCCGGTGAGCAGGAAGTGGCCGCCGGTCGGGTCGTCGTCGACGAGTCGACGCACGGCGTCGAAAACGGCCGGAACACGCTGCCACTCGTCGATCAGCAACGGTGACGGGTCCCGCCCGATGATCGCCGGGTCGGCCTGGACGATCTCGCGTTCGGATGCAACGTCGAGTCGGCGGATCGAGCGGCACCGCTGCGTCGCGGTAGCGGTCTTGCCGACTCCCTTGGGGCCGTCGAGCAACAGCGCAGGTAACTGCGCGAACAGCTCGTCGATCTCGTCGTCGATAATGCGCCGCACGTAGGTGCCCAGGAAGTCGACACGATTCGCCATAACGTCAACGCTACACCCCGAGCGTCCACAACACTGCTACTGGTGCGTTTCAGACAAGACTATTGGTGCAACATCTGCCATGCTGAACGTGCACGCGAGCGACCGGGGCCGCGGACATTGGTTCACGGTCGCAGCCGGTGCCTGGATACCGTAACGACGTGTTCGTCAGCGACCTCCGACACTTCCTCGACCTGCCTGACGATGCGCCGGCACCGGCGAGGCGGCTCGGTCTGCAACTCGCGGCAATCGTGCGCGCCACGCGATCCGGGCTTGAAGCGACCGAAGGTTGGAGGGCGGCGTGTCGCGTTTGGTGCTCATCCGTCGTGACCGATTGCACTGACACCTCGGAATGGTGCGGCGCATCCTGCGCTACGCCGAGCGTCGATTGGTCAAGGTGCGCTCCATCGAGGGCCTCGTGTGGGCGATCGAGGCGATCGAGACCGTCTACCTACTGCGTCGCCGCACCCATCCCGAAGTACCGAACCGCAGCGACCGGAATCGCCACACGATGGTCGAGGCAGCGGTCGTCGTTCTCTTCGAAGGGTTCACTGAACCGTCGCCGTCGACACACCGCTGAGTGTGCAGTCCGTTGCGGCATCATGCTTCGTCGACATCAGCTGGCATGCGCCCCCGGGTCACTGAAGGCGAGGTCGAACGGTCCGTGATCGGTGTTGAACGTTGCGGTCGTGACCCGTTCCAACCAGTCGGCATCGATATGAACTTCGACCTGCTCGATGGTCATCGGTGCGGGCAGCCGCTGATGCGTGGCATCTGGTTGGCTGGTTGGGGTCGTAGCGTTGCGGGTGCTCTGCATCCACGCGACGCCTCCGATGGTGGCAATGGCAACGAGTCCGGCCGTACCCGCGCGGTGGGTCGTGCGGTGCCGGTTCAGTTGCCGTTCGCGTTCGGCAACTCGGGGGTACAGGCCAGCCGGTGGGCTGTGAAGCGAACTCGTGCCCTTGAGCTCATTTCCGATCCGGTTACCGAAGTCGATGTCGCTGGGATTCAAAGTTGTTCCTCCATGAGTGCGCGGAGCGCGGCGAGTGCCCTGCTCGTTTGTGCCTTGATCGTGCCGATTGCGTGTCGTTCGTTGACCCGTCGGCGGTGGCGAGAGCGCACTTCGTTGATGACTGCTCGCCGAAGGTAGAGCACGGGATCAGACACCTCACCGCGTCGCCATTTCGGGAGCACCCGGGCGAAGACCTCGGCCGTGATCTCCTCGGCGACTTCTGGCTTGCCTGACAGCATCAACGCAAGTCGGTAGATGGCAGCCTGACGTTCGACAAACAAGTCGGAGTACAAGTGGTCACTCAGAACCAGTGGGATCGACGATGTCGCAGATACTGGGATGGAGAGATTGGTCGCGGGATGCGTCACGCCTCTACAGACTCCCGAGCTCGGTGCGAGGTTTCACGGAACTGCTCGACCAAGGGCTCGCGGGAGAGTCGCGGCCCCAACGTAGGACGACTCGGCCGTTGGCATGCACGGTATCGGGTCGAATCCCGGTTATCCGAGCCGTCTCCCCAGCGTGGTCCGTCTCGGAGCCTCGAGCCATCTGCCCGATGGGCCGGCACCACGTCTCATGAACAGTGCCACGCGCGCGGGGTCACCGCTTTTAGCGTTGCCCGTTCGACTAGGTCACGAAGGGCATGTTGACTATTACTCCGGGGATCTCGATCGTCACGTCGCCGTTCTGCTCAGCCTTTCGTACTTCGGTCGCTGACTTCAGTTCGCGCGCCTGTCCCGGGTCAACCCAAGTCACTAGGTGAATGGACCGCACGGGCGTGTACTGGGCGTCTCCCGGCGGATACGGAAACACATCGGGTCGCAATCCCAGTTCCCCATGCCTGTCGGGCCATTGGCGAAGACGTAGACGGGGGCGGTGATGCTTTCGGGTACCTCCGCCAATGACGGGACAAACAGCACTGGCGAGCTCACCAGTGCCAGCGACAAACCGGCCACGAGCACAGCGGCATTCCGAGAAATGAAGGGGCGCATTGGGTTACGCCTCAAGATGAGTGGTTTCTTGTGGTCACACGATGCCCGGTCAATGTGGAGATCATGTGGAGAATGCATGTTCGCGGTGGTCGCCGACGTGGACGCCAGCCGCGTCGTCATCGCCAACGGTCGCCGGAATACGGCGGCTACATTGCACGGCGAATGATTCTCATCGGACGACGACACTTCTGCACCGCGTTCGGCGCCAGCGTCGTCGGCTTGGCCGTCGTGCTGGTGGGCTGCTCGAGCAACGACGGCAACACTTCCTCAGCGCCCCCCACGACGGCCGACGCTGGCGGTGTGTTGGCCGGTTTGTCGTTGCAGGTCCGGCGCGACCCTGGTTGAAGCTGTTGCTCAGCGTGGGTCGTGTACCTGCAGTCGAACGGTGCCATGGTCGATGTGACCGACGATCCTGGGCGAGCCGAGTTCCGGGCGTCCCTGGGCGTTCCCGACAGCGCGGCCTCGTGCCATACGGCCGTGGTCGACGGCTACGCGATCGAGGGACATGTACCTGCCGAGGCGATCCGACGACTACTCACGGAGCGCCCCGACGCCACCGGACTGGCATTGCCCGGCATGCCCGTTGAGGCTCCAGGAATGGGCGGCGAGGCAGCGAGTTGGGCAGATCAACCGGTGTTCCTGGTACGCCGTGATGGGTCGCTCTCAGGCTTTTCGTACTGACGCAGTCATCCGCCGTTGGAGGAGCCGCGAAGTGGGCGCAGGCGCCCTGTACGCCAGCGCATCGTTCGACAAGGGTGAGTGACCGACGGTTTGGTCAAGCCACGGTCGACATCGCGAGGATCCGGCTCCGTGATCGGCTCGGATCTGGAACGTATCACCCCTCTGATTTAGAAAGATAAAGCCCTCGGATCTGGAACGTAGAGTGGCTCGGATCTGGAAAGTAGATGGCCTTTGCTGGTGCAATGCTCTTTCCGTCGATCGACCGTCGGATCCTGTCGATCGTCGAGGATCGGCTGGCTGACGCACCGGTCGTGGTGCTGCAGGGTGCGCGTTCTGTTGGCAAGTCCACCGTGCTCGCCGAACTCGCCCGCCGTCATGACGTCGAGATCACCGATCTCGACGATGTCGTCGTCCGCGCTCGGGTGCAGGCGTCGCAGTCGGACGCTGTACGGGGGCCGTCACCGGTCTGCATCGATGAGCACCAGCATGTGCCCGAACTGCTGCAGGCGATCAAGGCTGAGTTGAACCGACAGCACGACAACGGCCGGTGGCTCCTCACCGGCTCTGCTTCGTTCTGGGCGATGCCTCGCGGTACCCAGGCTCTCACGGTGACAACTACACCCGCCTCCTCGAAGCGCTGTTCCTCATCCGTCGACTGTCGGCATGGGGGCGGACACTGCGATCCAGGACTGCGCATTCGCCGAAGCTGCATGTCGTCGACTCCGGTCTCGCTGCGTACTTACTCGGTATCACGCCCGAGAATCTAGAAGTCGACACCAAGGCGCTGCGTGGTCTTGTAGCGCTGCGTGACAGCCTCGGCGACCAATTCCGCGCCGGATATTTCCTCAACACCGGCAGCGAGGCATACCAGATCGACGACCGCATCTTCGTCTGTCCCATCGACCGGCTGTGGCAGACCAACGGCACGTGACGAAGCCGGTCACAGCCGGTTCGCGCCTCGCAGTGCTGAGGCCAGCGATCTCCGCGATTACTGGGCGCTCGGGCGAGCGAGGATGACGGGCCACCGAACTCCCCGAGCTGTTTGATGCGTATCACCGGACCAGTTCATCGAAGTGGCGCTGCCGCTGCTACGAATCAGGTTGACGGAGGGGTGAGCTCGTATTTCAGCTCCGGACGGCCGATTGCGTCGAAGATCAAGTTGGAGTAGAACATCGCCGGCTCGACGCCGTTGCAGGCAATGTGGATGCCGTCCTTACACAGCTTGGTGCCCGCCGACGCGGTCTCCCAGTCGGCGATGGTCACCCACGGGTACCGGGCAGGCAGTGCCCGGATCCGTTCGTTGTTCTTGGTCGCCCAGTCCGTAGGGGCCTTGATCGTGAGGAAGACGACAGTGGGCGTATCGGCTTGAGGTAGGGCCGCCATCATGCGGTCGTAGGTCTCGCTACTGACACTGCCATTCGTTCCGGACTGGATCACCACGGTGCGCCCAATGGTGCCTGCCGCGCGGTACTGCTCGAGCAATTCGGCCGCTTGTGTGCCTGAGCGGCTCTCTTCGGCGTCGACGTGCAGTCCGCCAGCCTCGAGATCTGCCTTGGCACCGAGCATCACCGACTCACCGATCGCCAACGGAGGCAATGTCGCCACATCGATGGTCGTACTGGTACTGGTGCTCGCTGCATCTGGCGTGGTCGCACCCGGCAGGGTAGGTGAGGCTGTGACCGCCACGGTGGCTGGCGGTGCCGTGGTATCGGTTGCGTGACCGGCAGCGATGCTGCACGCGACATCGCCCACGCACAGGTTGTCGGCAACGGCGAAGCTGTAGACCGCTGTTGCCGTCAGGCCGGCAACGCTCACGATGATCACGGTGAGGTTGCGGCGTTGAACGCGACTTGTGGGATTCGTGGAGTTTGCTTCGCTGAGGACCTCGCGCAGCCGACCCTTGCGAATCGGCGTTTCGATGAACCGGTAGCTTGCCTCGGTGATCGGCAGCGCAATGGCCATCGCCAGTACGAACTGTCCGACCGACAGTGGCACCCCGGCGAACTCGCGGATGATCTGATAGATCGGCCAGTGATACAGGTACAATCCGTAGCTGCGCGTACCGATCCACCGCAGCAGGGGATTGCCGAGCAGCGTTCCGGTCGCAGCGAGTTGGTGTGTTGCTGCGGCGATGACCAACACGGTGGCGATGCCGGTGAGGAAGAATCCGCCACGGAACAACCACGGGTCGAACCGGATACCGAACTCGGTGCCCCGTTCCGACAGCGTGAGTTTCCACATCAGCAGGGCGATCACGGCCAGGCCGCCTCCGGCGAGCAGATCGAGTTGGCGACCCTTGTCACGAAGCGGCCCGCGCAGGATGGCGACAGGCCGCCACACCATGGCGAACGCTGCACCCATCATCAGGCCGCCTGCGCGGCTGAACGTACCGAGGTACAGCGCCTCGTTGATGTTGACGCAGCGACCGAAGATGGTCCAGTAGCCGTGCATCGCCTCGGAGCTGCACTTCACCGCAATGTCACCGCTCGCGTAGAGAACGCCCACCGCAAGCGCGATGGTGACGCTGACGCCGAACAGCCACAGCGCCACTCGAGGGAGGCGGGTACTGGCCCGGGCAAGGATCAGCATCATCACCAACGGCCACAACAGGTAGAACTGCTCCTCGACTGCCAGCGACCAGAGATGGCGAAGCGGAGCGAACGCCTCGCCAGCGGTGTAGCCCTGGCCGACAAGGATCTGGTACCAGTTACTGCCGTAGAAGATTCCTGCAAGGAAGTCGCCACGGGTCTGACCCTGGGGGCGGGGATGAAAGATCGCCATGTACACCGCAAGGCCACTGAGCATCACGAAAACTGCCGGCAGCAGGCGCCGGAAGCGGCGGAACCAGAAGCTGCGCAGATCGACACGGCGATCGCGTTCGTACTCGCCGACCAGCAGCAACGTGATCAGGTAGCCGCTGATGACGAAGAACACCTCGACACCGAGGAACCCTCCGCTCAGCCAGGCGTGGTTCGCGTGGTACACCATCACCGCGACGACAGCGAGCGCGCGAAGTCCGTCGAGCCCGGGCAGGTACGGCACGCGACTGAGTTCGGCGCGCCCAGAACGGGCCGTCTGGATCTGGACCATGGAGGCTCCAGTATCGCAACTCGCGTGGCCAGACCCGACGCCAGTGTCGAGGATCCGTGGATGATCTGACTTGTGGCCCTATTCAGCGGTCGTTGCCGGGGCTACCGTCGGCCACAACGATCGGGAATGGGGTACGCGAGTGAAGAGCTATCCAACGGACAGAATCCGCAATGTGGTGTTGGTGGGACACGGTGGTGCGGGTAAGACCACACTTGCCGAGGCGCTGCTGGCACGCTCGGGTGCGGTCACACGCGCTGGCCGCGTGGACGACGGAACCAGCCTGCTCGACACCGAACCCGAAGCAGTGAAACGACGGATGTCGTTGTCGTTGGCGATCGCCCCGATCGAATGGTCCTCAAGCAACGGTCAGAGCTACAAGATCAACCTGATCGATGCGCCGGGTTATGCGGATTTCGTCGGCGAGGTCGATGCCGCGCTTGCGGTTGCGGATCTTGCCGTGTTCGTCATCAGTGCCGTCGAAGGCGTGGAGGTGCAGACCGAGGTGCTCTGGCGCCGTGTGCTTACCCGTGGCATCCCGCGGATGGTTTTCGTCAACAAAGAGGACAAAGACCGGGCGGACTTCCACCGAGTACTTGATCAACTGACCACGTTGTTCGGCCCTGGTTTCGCGCCGCTCGAGCTTCCCCTCGGTGAAGCGGCCAGTTTGCACGGACTAGCCGACGTGCTGAGTGAGGAGGCATTCGAGTACGAGCCAGGCGGCACCCATCACATCGAGCAGATGCCTGCGGACGTGGCCGCCGAGGAGCACCGGTTGCACGATTCGGTCATCGAAGAGATCGTTGCCAGCGACGATGATCAACTCGAGCGCTACCTATCGGGTGATGTTCCGTCGGTCGTCGAATTGGAACGCGCGCTTGCCAAGCAGGTGCTGGCCGGCGAAGAGGTTCCGGTACTGCTCGGGTCTGCCATCACCGGTGTCGGTGTCGATCGGCTGGCCGACTTCATCTGCCAGCTCGGGCCTTCGCCTGCCGACCGGCCGGTCATGGTGCACGCTGGCGATGGCGAGATTGCGGTGCCGGCTGACGCAGGTGCAGCAGCATTGCTCTACGTGTTCAAGACGGTTGCCGATCCGTTCGTGGGGCAGCTCTCGCTGTTCAAGGTGATCTCCGGCACGGTCACTACCGATGATCACCTCGTCAACGCGCGCAGTGGCGTCGACGAACGCCTCCACGGGCTGTTCACGCTACGCGGGAAGGATCAGACCCCGGTTGCGAGCATCGTCGCCGGAGACATCGCAGCCGTTGCCAAGCTGAGCGACGTGCGCACGTTCGACACGTTGGCTCCAAGGGGCATGCCGGTCCGAGTGGTTACTGCACCGTTGCCGGCTGCGATGTATGGAATGGCGATCGTGCCGCACACTCAGATCGATGACGACAAGTTGGGTAATGCACTCACGCGGCTGCAGGCGGAGGATCCGGTGCTCATCGTGCAGCGCTCCGCTGAAACGCATCAGACCGTACTGCGCGGTGTTGGTGACACACACCTCGCAGTGGCACTCGAACGGCTGTCCCGCAAGTTCGGTGTCAACGTCGATACTGCCGAGGTGCAGGTCGCATACCGCGAGACCGTCATCGGCACGGCCGAGGCCGAAGGCAAGGTCAAAAAGCAGAGCGGCGGGCACGGCCAGTACGCCGTTGCCAACCTTCGTATTGCACCGCTGGCGCGCGGTGAGGGGTTTCGATTCGTCGATGCGGTGGTGGGCGGAACGATTCCGCGAAACTACATTCCGGCCGTGCAGCGTGGCATCGAAGACACGATGGTCCACGGCGGCGTACACGGGTTCCCAGTGGTCGATGTGCAAGTCGAGTGTTACGACGGCAAGTTCCACTCTGTCGACTCCAGCGAGATGGCGTTCCGAGCAGCTGCAGCGCACGGATTCATCGAAGCAATCGGGCGGGCCGGTGTGGCGGTACTCGAACCGATTTCGCTGTTGAAGGTGACCGTGCCGTCGTCGCATCAGGGTGAGGTGATGGGCGACATCACGGCACGCCGCGGCCGGGTGCATGCGACCGACTCACTCGACCTCGCCGACCCCACCGATCTTGCTGAGCAAGAGATCCATGCGTTGGTGCCCACCAGTGAACTCGGTCGGTACGCAGTCGACCTGCGGTCGATGACGGGTGGCCGGGGACGGTTCACCCAAGACCATCATCACTACGACGTGCTACCCACGCATCTGCTCGACAAGGCAAAAAAGACGCTGGCCAAGACGTAGACCCGGGCGGTACCTTGGCCGACATGGGAGACGAGCATCTCGGTGGCACAGCTTCCTATGGGGCGCGCCTCGACTTCTCCGAGGCGATGAGCTACGGCGACTACTTGCACCTCGACGATCTGCTTGCTGCACAGCACCCGCTCTCGCCGGATCACAACGAGTTGTTGTTCATCGTCGCCCATCAGACCGGCGAACTGTGGATGAAGCTGATGCGTCACGAACTCGGTGCAGCGATCAGCGCGATCGCTGCCGATCGGTTGGCGCCGGCGTCGAAGATGTTGGCGCGGGTCAGTCGGATCATGGAGCAACTGGTGCAGTCATGGGATGTGCTCGCCACGATGACCCCACCGGAGTATTCGGCGATCAGGCCGTACCTGTCGAGCAGCAGCGGGTTTCAGAGTTGGCAGTACCGGTGCATCGAGTTTGCGGTCGGCAACAAGAACGCGGCGATGCTTGTGCCGCATGCGCACCGTGCGGATCTGCTCGACGTGGTCGATGCGGCGTTGCGTGCGCCGTCGCTGTACGACCAGGCCTTGCGGTTGTTGGCAGCGCGCGGGCTACCCGTGCCCGAAAGTCGCCTCGAGCGCGACTGGACCCAGCCATACCTGGCCGATGCGGGGGTTGAAGCGGCTTGGCTGGAGGTGTACCGCGACCCCACCGCGCACTGGGACCTCTACCAACTCGGCGAAGAGCTCATCGATTTCGAGGATGCGTTCCGGCTGTGGAGATTTCGCCATGTCACCACCGTCGAGCGGGTGATCGGCTTCAAACGTGGTTCGGGCGGCACATCGGGTGTCGGATATCTGCGCAACATGCTCGATGTGGTGCTGTTTCCCGAGATCTGGTCCTTACGTACCTCCCTGTAGCCACCCTGTAGCCACCCTGTAGTGGTGCAAGTGGAGCACATGTGTCGATCCCGTGTCGATCGGATATCGATCAGGTGTCCTTCGGTACATGACCGGCGGTCTATGTCGAACACTGCCTCCGTAGGGCGGTACTGTTCCGGGCTTCACCGCCAAGCACCGACTCGCGCACGGGCAGCGCACTGGACAGGGAGTAGGCATGGGAACGTTCGACATCGTCATCCGCGGTGGAACCGTGGTCGACGGCACTGGCGCGGTGCCTCGACGCGCCGACGTTGCGATCATCAACGACCACATCGTCGACGTGGCCACCGACATCATCGGCAGCAGTGGGCGCGAGATCGACGCGACCGGCAAGCTGGTCACGCCCGGCTTCGTCGACATCCACACCCATCTCGATGCCCAACTGGCATGGGACCCGATCGGGTCGAGCAGTTGCTGGCATGGTGTGACGAGTGTGGTGATGGGTAACTGCGGTGTCACGTTCGCCCCGTGTCGTCCCGAGGATCGGCCGTACCTTGCCGAGCTGATGGAAAGCGTCGAAGACATTCCCCGTGATGCCATCCTCGACGGACTCGCCTGGGACTGGGTCACCTACGGCGAATACCTGGCAAGCATGGGCCGGCTGCCGAAAGGCCCCAATGTCGGCGGCATGGTCGGCCACAGCGCGATGCGTCACTACGTGATGGGCGAGCGCGGACTCGATCCAGAGCCGGCTACCGCCGAAGACATCGCGGCGATGGCCGATCTGCTCGACGAGGCAATGCGCGGTGGTGCACTGGGGTTCAGTACCAGTCGAACGTTCTTACACAAGGTCCCCGACGGTCGTCCGGTTCCCGGCACGTATGCCACCGAAGACGAGCTGTACGCCTTTGCCGATGTACTTGGCCGCCACGGCGTCGGCGTGTTCGAGAGCGCCAGCCGCATCGGCGAGCGCGACCTTGCCGACGGAACCGAGTATCCCAAGACGCGCGCTGAACTGGCGTGGATGGGCGAGGTCAGCCGGCGTAGCGGTCGTCCGGTCAGCTTCGGGCTCACCCAGCACGACAGCCGTCCCGATCTGTATCAACGGGTGATCGATTTCGCCAAGCACGAGAACGCCACAGGGGCCGTCGTGCGCCCCCAGACCACGGCGCGCAGCGTCGGCATCTTGTTCAGTCTCGATACGCGCACGGTATTCGACCGCTCACCCTCCTGGCGTGAGTTACGCGATCTCGCCCCGGCTGCCCGATTGTGTGCCCTGCGCAATTCGGCAACCCGCCGTCGCCTCATCGACGAAGCCGACAAGAACGGCACCGGGATCGATCTCGACCAGCTGTTCGTCGTGACGCCACTTGTGGTGGGCGGCGGTGCCCGCTACGACCTTGACCCTGCGCTCAGCATTGGTGGCATTGCCCGCGAGCGTGGCATCAGCGGTGCCGCTGCATTCATCGAACTGCTCCTCGAGACCGACGGCACGCTCGTGTGTAGCTTTCCGTTCCTGAATCAACAACTCGACGCGGTCGAAGCAATGCTCGATGATCCGCTGGTAACGCTTGGCCTTGCTGACGCTGGCGCTCATGTTGGACAGATCCTCGACGCGAGCCAGCCGACGTTCTTTCTCTCGTACTGGATTCGCGACCGGAAGCGGTGGAGCATCGAAGAGGGTATTCGCCGTCTCACCAGCGACACTGCCGATCTGTTCGGAATCCGTGATCGCGGTCGGCTCGTCCAAGGTGCGTTCGCCGATGTCAATGTCATCGACTTCGAAGCGCTCCAACTTCCGTCACCCAGCTATGTGCACGATTTCCCGCATGGCGCAGGCCGCTACGTGCAAGCTGCCACCGGGTACGACTACACGCTGGTCAACGGCCAAGTGTTCATGGATCACGGCCAGCACACCGGAGTGCTCGCCGGCCAAATGTTGCGTGGCCTGCCCGGCTGACCGCTCCGAGTCGTTCGCTGCCGCTGACGCGTCGTAGCTTGCTCTGCACACGTCGACGTTCCTGGGGGAATCATGACCAAAGCAGCGATCGAAGCACTGCAGACCGAATCGGCCAGAGCGACCGCACTGTTCGCATCATTGACCGACGAGGAATGGGCCGCGCCGAGCGGATGCACGGGGTGGAGAGTGCAAGATGTTGCCACCCACATGGCGAGTGTGTTCCATTCCATCGCCGAGCCGGCCACCATTGACGGTGGCACGTCGACCGACGTCGAACAGAACGCCGAGGTGCCGGTGCAGGCCCGTCTGGGGTGGACGCCCCAACAGGTAATCGCCGAATACGAAGAGTGGTCCGTCAAGGGCATCGGGGCGTTGTCGATGATGCAAGAGCCGGGCATGGCCGAGATGGTGATCCCGCTGGCGAACTTGGGCAGCCATCCGATGCACATCCTGGGCAACGCCATCGTGTTCGACCACTATTGCCACCTGCGCCACGACATCGGCGCAACGATCCCTCGGGCCGCCGAGCTTTCGAAAGATGTCGCCGCGTTGTCGGCAACCGTCGAATGGATGCTGGCTGGCGTCCCTCAGATGTGCGCAGCCGCTCTCTCGGGGTGCTCGCAAGGCGTCAACATCGCGTTCAGTGATCTTGGTAGCTCCTTCGCAGTACGTCCAGCGGCCGCGGGTGAGGGGTGGACCGTCACCGAGGGTGCCGATGGCTCACTGCCGACCGCTTCCACTACCGCACACGACTTCGTGTCGTGGGGCACGAAGCGGGCCGATTGGCGGTCGATGGGTATGCAGCTCGATGGTGCGGCCGCCGACACGCTCGACGCCATCAACGTGATCTGACCGGCTACCTCTACGGTCGCATTTCTGACATGATCAGTCGATGCCCGCCGTCTTACTCCATGGCAATCCGGAAACCCCTGTCATCTGGGAACCGCTGATCGCTCAGCTTCATCGCACCGATATCTACACGCCGCAGTTGCCCGGCTTCGGTTGTGCGACACCGCCCGGGTTCGGCGCCACGAAGGAGGAGTACGCGGCGTGGTTGACGACCGAGCTTGAAGCCATCGTCGCCACGGAGGGGCCCGTCGACATGGTCGGCCACGACTGGGGCGGAGCAATTGCAATGCGGGTCGTGGCTACGCGGCCGGAGCTGTTTCGGTCATGGGCCACTGACGTACTCGGACTTTTTCACCGTGACTACGTCTGGCATGACTTTGCCCAGATCTGGCAGACGCCAGGTGCAGGCGAGGAGTACTTCGAACAGATCATGGCGACACCGGCTGAGGACCGTGTCGCCATGTACGAAGCGATCGGTATCCCGCGTGCCACTGGCGAGCGGCTCGTCGCGGTCGACGACGCCGAGATGAGCAGGTGCATCCTTGCGCTCTATCGCTCGGCGACCCAACCTGCGATGGTGCGGTGGGGTGAAGACCTTGGCCCGGCGGCCACCCGTGCGGGGCTGGCGATCATCGCTCCGAACGACCCCTTTGTGCGCGCTATCGATCTGGCAGGCGAGGTGGCCGCATCGCTCGGCGCGACGTGCCACGAGATCGCCGGACAGGGCCACTGGTGGATGCTCGGTGATCCCGCAGCAGGCGCATCGACGCTCGAGGCGTTCTGGTCGTCGGTGGCCGAGTGATCATCGTCGAGATGGAGCCGTTGTCGTTCGTGTGTCCGCGCTGCGCGGCCGCAGTCGAGGAGCGTAGCTACGGTCCGTGCACCTCCTGCCGGGCTGATCTGCGCGCCAAGTTTGCTGGCGAGGGCCGTGTGGTGGCGATCGCCGAGTACGTCCCCAAGATGAATGTCACGCCGAACGCGGTGGCCCTGAAGGACGACTGAAGCCCAAGTGTCAGGCGGGTGCGTACGCGTGGAGTTGACGCGCCACTTCGACATAGACCTCGTGATGCAAACCGAGCCCGATGTGGGTGGTTTTCACCTCGATGTTGCGGGCGTTCGGGGTGACGTGGTCGATGCACGCCCGCCAGGCGACAACACCGTCGCCCTTGGTGTAGATCGCCGTGACCGGCACCTGGATGGGGCGCAATTCGCGTTCAGCGAGGCGCTGTTCGATGCGGTCCATGTTGGCGCCGCGCGCTTGGAACGCCGCACCAACCCGGGTGTACTTCGGGCCGCCCACGATGGGTGATCCGAACGTGATGACCTGCTCGACAAGATCTGGACGCTCTCGCGCCACTTCTCGCGAGATCACCCCGCCAAGGCTCCAGCCGACCAACGGCACCTTGCAACCAGTGCCCTGCGCGAGCCGCTCGACCTGGTCGAGCATCGCTTCGACAAAGGCCTCGACAGTGCCGGTGTTTCTGCCGAGTCCCCACCCGGAGGCCTCGTAGTGCAGCGAGCGCAGATAGCCGCGGATCGGCAACGTACTCGCATCGCCGGCTCCGAAACCGGGGAGCACCAGCACGACGCGGCCGTCGCCGCGCGGTTGGCGGGCAAGGCGAGGCGCATGAAACGCCAGCCGGACGGCTTCGAGCCCGCTGAGTGCTTCACGCATCGCCGCTTGCCGTGAGGGCGGACGCAGATGTCCGGTCACGCGTCGACACCACCGAGATCAAGCCGCGACATCATCCCACTCTACGCAACGAGGGGTTCCGACGTTGCACACTGGGCGATAGCATCCCTCTCCGTCGTGATCGCCCTGGGCGGCCACGGGGACGTAGCTCAGTTGGCAGAGCGCTACCTTTGCAAGGTAGATGTCAGGGGTTCGATTCCCCTCGTCTCCACCGAAGAAAGACTGACGCATCCGATGCACGACCGGCTCGCTGCGGGGTCCGAGCCTGCGGCGTCTGAAGCCGACCGAGTAACGCAGTTGGCCGAAGGTTCGGTGGTCGTCGAGGGGTTCCGGTTCGGGCGGGCTGGGCTCCCAGACTGCTGTGAGCGCAGTGTGAAGGCGTCCAAGCTCCTCGAAGAGGCGGACGTGGGAGTCTTCGTCCGCTGGTGGTTGGACGTGATCGATGAACTCCTCAGTCTCAGCCCAACGATCACTGACCCTCGGGAGGTCGCAGCCGGAAATCCGACTCGGCCGGGCGACGCGGACTTGCGTCCGCTGGAGCCGCTCCCGGAGGCGCCGCAGTCCCGCTACCCAGCCGCGGCGGACCCAGGGCCGATGAACCCGAAGGACTACCGGCGGCTCAACGTGCTATTCGCACGTTGAGGTTGAACCCTCCGCCAATGTCTGCCCAACCGGTGCCTTGCGCGACGCGGGCGATCAGGGCCGAAACGGCCGGGTCATCTGGGCTGGCACGAGGTCCGAACCAGGGCGGCAAGGGAGGGGGAGAGGTCGAGGCTTCGATTCCGGTCACGGCAGTGGCCTACCAGCGCACTCGAGGAAGGGTCCGCAGGTGAGCATGGCGCAATCTTGCCCCGACGCTCTGACGGCCGGCACCCCCCTTTGCTCGCCTGATCACCATCGTGGAGACGAGTAGCTCGGCGCCAGAATGCGCGGCGACGCGATCCTCTTCGGGTGCCCTCTACCGTCGGCTCCGGGTCGAGCCGATGCGCCGTTCGGTGCGACCGGCGGCGGTCGTGTTCCGCGTCGATCTGCTTGCACGTTCTGCGTGTCGTGATCGGCGAGTCGAGGGATGCCGTTGCGCGGGCGACCCGCTGGGAGTGCTACTCGTCGGCGCTGTCGGCGAGGATCGTCGGCAGGTCCTGCGCGTCGGCGAGCAGTCTGACGACGTCGACGTGATCCTGAGTGACGAAGTAGAACCAGCCGCACGGGAAGCCGACCACGCGGCGGACACGCAAGCTTGGGATGCCGCACAGTTCACCGACGCGTGGCGATCCTGCACCGGGCATCCGCCCGATCGCGCCCAGCGCTGTGATGGCGGCGTCGAAGAATCGTTCTCCGAGGCTGTCGCCGCCCTCGCGTCGGTAGTAGTGGGTCCGTTCGACGAGGTCGGCTTCGGCCAGTGGCCGCAGCAGCGTGGGGGTCACGCGTCAGTGCCGAGCGCCTGCCCGCGGAGCGAGGCGATCACGTCATCGGTGACGACTCGTCCCTCGCCAGATGCGAGCCCGTCGGCGATCAGATCGCGCAGGCGCTGCGCCGCCTGCTCGTGTTGATCGCGCCGGACGAGGTCGCGCAGGTACTCGCTGGTGTTGCCGTAGCTGCCGTCACGGACTCGAGCATCGATGTACTCACGCAAGGATTCGGGAAGGGCGAAACTCATCGTATTGCGACTCACGACCCCAGTCTGCAACCGCTATCAACAGTTGTCAACACATACCGAACCCATGGTTTGCCGGCTCGCTCGGAACCGCGACCGGGGGACACCCTTGCGTGCAGACGAGCGCCGTCCCCAAGCCCGGATGTGGGCGCGCCCGATGCGCCGTTCTGCTCGGCCGAGGTGAGGTGAGCCCGCCGTCGTTCTGCGCTGCGAGTTCGGCGCGGCATACCGGCACTTTCCGGACAGTGCTCATAGGTTTACCGCTGGGGATTCTGGGGACGGAGCTCGGCCGCTTCCTGTTCACCGCCGAAGACCTCGGACAACCAACGCGCCGCGCTCGCGGTGCTACTCGGGCTCAACGGGTTGCGGGTCAGCGAAGCATGCGACACCGACATCGGCGACCTCGGCTTCCGCCGAGGTCATCGAACGTTGCGGATCGTCGGCAAGGGCCACAAGCCCGCCGTTATCCCGCTCGTCCCCCGAACCGCTCGAACCGTCGACCTCGCGATCGGCGAACGACGCGAAGGACCGATCCTCGTCCGCCACGACGGACAACGCCTCGATCGCCGGACTGCACACCGATGGGTGAAGGCGATCGGCAAGCGCGCGGGCCTAGGCCACGTTCACCCGCACATGCTCCGAGGTGCGTTCATCATGGCCGCACACGATGCCGGCGTGCCATTGCGCGACGTCCAACTCGCCGCACGACACGCCGATTCCCGGACGACCACGATCTACGACCGCCGACGCGAGAACTTCGACCGCCACGCCGCATACGTCGTCGTCGCCTTCGTCGCCGGAGCCTGAACCGGCACTTCTGCCACGCGAATACACGGGTGGTCGTCCTTGGGCGTCCTGTGTGCGCGACTGTCGCCGCTGACCGGCGCTTCCCCGCCACCACGCTGTACGAATACATTGGCTACACGTACGAGACGACGATGACGATGACGATGCCCGGCAGCATCTAGTGACTCCGCCACAGAGTCCGTAGCTCTACAGCGCCAGGCGTTCGCGGCACCGGAGGGCCCGCTTCTCGAGCGCTTCCCGGTCGTGGTGCGGTGGGAGCGTGAGCCCGCGCTCGGCGATGTCGAGGGCCTCCTCGTACCGCTTGAGGCGCTCGAGGATGAGTGAGTGTCGGTTGGCGAGTTCTTCGCTGGTCCAGCCGCGTGCCCACGCGTTCTCACAAATCGCGAGGGCCTCGTCGGTGCGGCCGTCGCCAGCGAGCACGAACGCCCACCGTTCGATGGCAAGCGACAGCTCGTAGCCGCAGTTGTCCGGCCAGTTGGGTGTGAGGGCGGTGTAGAGGCGTTCGGCGACGGGGAGTTCGTTCGCAT
>JANYDH010000067.1 GCA_025359865.1 Actinomycetes bacterium
ATCAATACACCCACCAACAAACGGCCCCAGAGTAGATCTCGACCGCCGAGGCCTGCGAACGAGTTGGCAGCGGAGTCGACCACGAAACGTGGTAGCCGCGCCAGATTGTCCGCAGATCCTTGGCTCTCGCCGTACGCCAAGTACCACATCGCGTAGAGACAGGCTGACGGTGCCAACACGTAGACCAGTCGGCGCCACGATCTCTCGGCGGCGAGCCGTGCAGTCGTCCCAGCAAAGATTGCGATTCCCAACCCACTGCAAGCGAGCGCGATACCAACCGCCACCGACGCGACCACCGTTGCCTTGTGTTCACGCCTGCCGAGCGCGGTCCATGCAATGACGGCGGCCGCCACGGAGCCGAGGAACCCGATCTGAAACGGCCAGAAGATGTTCTGCCAACCCGACCCGAGTAGGAGCACCAACGATCCCAGGGCGATGCCAGCGACGTCGCCAAGGCGGATTCGAACGTAACGGTACACCGACGTCGCAACCCCTACATGGACCAGCAACCCCATCATCCGATACGGGCGGTACCGATCCATTCCGAACAATGCGAACATCGCCCGGTAGGCAGCGACAGGGAGAACAGAGAGATGGCCATTGTGGGGTTTGAGGAATGCACCGATGTCCCCGGACCTGCGATCGAACAGGAATGCCCACTCGTCGTAGAAAAACGTCCGCGGCGCTTGAAACGAGTCGAGGTGGACCAGCACGGCGAGACAGACCAGGCACCAGACCACCAGGCTGGCACTTGGATACCACCGCCATTTCGAGGGGCTGACAAACGAATCTTGCTCGATCACGATGAGACACGCCCGCATCGTTCGGCCTGTCGACCATCTGGGGCCATCTCGAACAATCCCATTGCCCTGACGTTACTGGATGACCACTCGACAAGACCGAGCCTCTGGCGAACCGAAGATAGGGTGCCCGCGTGGACGAGACGAGTGAAGCGCCATCTCCCGTCAAAATTGCTCACCACAACCGATCCCTTTACCAACGGCGATTCAACAATCGTGACGGCTATCGAGACAGCGTGTGGGGCGTTCTTTGCTCGCACTGGTTCAACACGTGGGTCCGACCTTCCGATTCCGTCATCGATCTCGGCGCTGGCTACTGCGAGTTCATCAACAACATCACCGCTCACCGCAAGACGGCCATGGACCTCAACCCTGAGACCATGCTCCGGGCGGCCTCGGGAACCGACGTTCTTCTCCACGACTGCGCGCTGCCATGGCCAGTTACGAACGGAAGCTTCGATGTCGTCTTCACGAGCAACTTCCTCGAACATCTTCCTTCGAAGGATCATGTGATGGAAGCCATCAAGCACGCTCACGTTGCTCTTTGCGACGGTGGCGTACTGATCGCTCTTGGCCCGAACATTCGAGCCGTGCCGGGCGCGTACTGGGATTTCTTCGATCATCTTGTACCGCTCACTGAGCGGTCCATAGCGGAGGCTCTCAGCCTTGCCGGATTCGACGTGGAACTGTCCATCGCGCGTTTTCTGCCGTACACCATGAGTACTGGTCGTCATGTTCCGATCGTGCTTCTACGCGCATATCTGCGATGCCCGCCAGCATGGCGGATCTTCGGAAAGCAGTTCTTGGTTGTTGCCCGGCGGAAACCCACTGTTGCCTGAACAGACAGACTCCCCCGTCATTTCCGGATCTGTCAGATACCTCGAAGTGGCCATGCTTTGCTACTCTCCACGCCGACGGAGGACCACCGCCCATGGGCATCACCAGTTCACTGAAGAAACTCACTCACCTGCCCGGGGTGCTGAAGGCTCGCCACCTCGCCGAGGTGGCCGTTACACCGCACGTGCGCGGTGAGCTTGCTGAAGCTCAGGCGCAGGCAGTACGCACCGATCACCTGATCCATGATCATGCAGCGCGAGTCGAGGCGACGCTCTACGCGCACGAGAGCTCACTGCGCGACCTGCTGGCCACCCAACCCGTGGTACTCAATGCCATCTCGTCGACGAACGGGGTTGCCCGGATGTCGCAACGCCAGATCGATCAGCTGCGTAATGAGCTCGACGGCACCAACGGGCCGAAGCAGATTCGTGTCGACCTCGGGTGGGCCACTGAACGAGTCGATGGGCTCGAGCGGTGGGTGCACGAACACACTGGTGATAGCGACAAGCTGATGATGCAATGGCGATCCGACCTAGCCCCCCACGTGGAATCGTTGCAATGGGTGCTCCAACGGGTCGAGATGGTCAGGCGCGAGATGATGCATGAACTGCGCTACGGCCATAGTGGCGCGCCGCGTGCTGTTGACACGTCGTTCGAGTCGAAGATCGTCAACCACGCCGCAGTCGATACACCCGACCTGCGACTCAATCTGGGTAGCGGTCATGTTGCACTCGACGGGTACGCCAACGTCGACATGCGCGCACTCCCCGGCGTCGACGTGGTGGCTCGCCTCGACGACCTACCGGTTGAAGCGGGCTCCGTCGCCGAGATCTTCAGCTCGCATGTGCTCGAGCATTTCCCGCGTGAGGAACTCGTCCGCACGCTGCTCCCCTACTGGTTTGCCACGCTCCGACCGGGCGGCACGTTTCGTGCGGTTGTTCCTGACCTCGCGGCGATGTCGGCAGGATTTGCAGCAGGCACGATCCCATTCGACGTGTTCCGCGAGGTCGTCTACGGCGGCCAGGAATACGAAGGCGACACACACTTCACCGGTTTCACCACGGCTGCGATGGCGGACCTGCTCACCGACACCGGGTTCGAACACGTCGAGATCGTCGCCGAGGGCCGTGAAAGCGGTCTGTGTCTCGAATTCGAGATCACCGCGGTGAAGCCGTCCGAGTGAGATGCGCTTCTCCGTCGTCATCAACACGCTGAATCGAGCGGCAAGTCTTCGTCAGACCCTCGAATCGTTGCGCTATCAACTGCACGACGACTTCGAGGTCGTGGTCGTCAACGGGCCGTCCACCGACGACACCGAGACGATGCTGCGCGAGTACGCGGGGCAGATCAAGCACGAGCGATGCTCGGTGACCAACCTGTCGACATCGCGCAACATCGGCATCCGTGCCGCTGCTGGAGACGTGGTGGCGTTCATCGACGACGACGCCATCGCCGAGTACCACTGGCTGACTGACCTGGAACGCGGCTTCACGAGCGACGAGGTCGCCGGCGTTGGCGGGGTGGTGTTCGATCACACCGGCAAGCAGTTCCAGTTCAAGTTCGGCACATCCGACCGCTATGGCGACACCGAACTCACCGAGACGCTGCCCGATGCGTCTGCGATGTGCGCTCCGGGCGGCTGGCGGTTCCCCAGCTTGCTCGGCACCAATTCATCGTTTCGCCGCACTGCGCTCGCGCACATCGGACTGTTCGACGAGACATATGAGTACTACCTCGACGAGACCGATGTGGCCGTGCGGATGGTCGACGCCGGGTTCATCGTCACCGGATTCGATGGCGCCCCCGTCCACCACCACTTCCTGCCGTCGCACGTTCGCAACGAGCGGCGCACCGTGGTCCACTGGTATCCGGTCATCAAGAACCGCACCTACTTCGCTCTACGACATGCGCTCGGTCACCGCTCGATGCTCGACATCATCGAGTCCGCGGTGCAGTCATCTCGACAGCGCCTGTCCGAGAGTGCCTGGGCCGAGGAGGCCGGACTGGTGCCGGCAGGTTCGACGCTTCGAGCGTTTGGCGAGGTCGACCACGGTCTCTCCGATGGGATCCGTCTCGCGGACCAAAAAGGTTGGGACCCGTTGCCAGCGGTGGAGTTGGACCCACCGCCGTTCGTGCGCTACCCCACGAAGTACCGCGCCGACCAGTCGCGGCTGGTGCTGGTCAGTTCGAGCTATCCCCCGCGGTCAATGGCCGGCATCTCGCGCTTTATGAGCGAACTCGCCCCGACGTTGGCCGATGCCGGGCACGACGTCCGCGTGATCACACGCACGCACGATCACGAGTCGGTGACGTGGGAGGACGGTGTCTGGGTGCATCGACTGCGGGGTGAACATCGTGGAATCGTGTCCGGATCGTTCTCGCACGTCGATGAGTTCGCTACGTCGGTCGTTCGCGAAATCGAACGATTCACCCCCTGGATGCCGCCTGATGCTGTCTACGGTGCGGCATGGGACGCGGAGATGCTCGGCGTCGTACGGGCGACCGCGTTACCGGCGATAATCATGCTTGCGACGCCGGCGGCCGTGGCGGCCGACGAGGGCGGCTGGTTCCACGATCCGTCGCTCGCGCCAGGTGTTCGCGTGCTGCTCGACCTCGAACGCGAATTGTTCCGATCAGCCGATCTGGTGCACGGAATCAGCGAATCGATCGTCAAGACGATCTCCGCCCACTACGACGGCGCCCCGGTCGCCGGCACTCCGGACGCCGGCACTCCGGCCGGCACCGCAGTGTTCGACCACCGCCGCGTCGAGGTGTTCCCCCTGGGCATGATCGACCGCAGCAACCCGGTGAGCAGCCGACCGAAGCAAACCCTTCGTTCAGCCCACGCCACCGTGCTGTTCGTCGGAAGGCTCGAGCACCGCAAGGGCATCGATGTGTTCCTCGATGCTGTCGAGGCACTCGCACCGCAACATCCCGACGTCAGGTTCATCGTCGCCGGGAACGACCCGAGCCCTTCCGGCAAGACCTCGATCGCGAGAGCCTGGCAGTCGTCGCACCTCGATCGTGACTGGTTCTCGAACGTCGACTTCGTCGGCGAGATCGACGACGAGACGCTGTACCGCCTGTATGCGTCGGCCGATGTGGTGGTCTTGCCCTCGCGGTATGAATCGTTCGGTCTGGTTGTTGTCGAGGCGATGATGCACGGCGCCGCGATCGTTTCGTCCAACGTCGGCGGCATCGCCGAAGTCGCCCGCGCCGACGTCGACGCGATCCTCGTTCCGCCCGGCGACGCAATTGCATTGTCAACCGCCGTCGACGGTCTGTTGCGCGATCCCGAACGCCGCGTAGAACTCGGACGCAACGCCCGCCAGCGGTTCCTCGACTCGTTCGACATCCGTACGGTTGCCGGCAAGATCAGCCGACTCCAAGACCGTGTCAGCATGCTCGCCTCACCTCGGGCCGTCGAGTTGGTCGCCGATCAGCCGTTGGAGGTGGCCGGCGATCCCGGGCATGTGGGCCAACTCTGCTTCCAGACGGCCACCGGTGCCATCGTGACCGTCACGTCGGACACCGCCACCTCATCCGTGCGCGTCGGCCCACCGGGCGGTCGAGCGCCGTTCTCGTTTGGGGCATCCGGCCACATCTCCGTCATCGTCGTGCGCGGATCAGCCACGCTCGCCGGAGTGGT